>CBIHPZ010000068.1:0-10813 GCA_966211865.1 uncultured Aquabacterium sp. | reverse complement strand
TTCTTCACCGGAACGCCTCGCCGACAATGCGGCCCCCTGCGTGAACGAATCCCCGTAGAAACCATTAGACACACGCATCGGCGCTCCCTTATAGTTCACTGACGCAAACGTTTGCGCACGTTACCTCCCAACCCAAGCCCCCGCCCGCCGTGACCACCATCAAAGACGTTGCAAAGCATGCCGAGGTGTCGTTCACGACCGTCTCGCATGTGCTCAACGGCACCCGCAACGTCAGTGACGCGGTGCGCCAGCGCGTGCTGAAGGCGGTGCAGGAACTGCAGTACGTGCCCAGCGGCATCGCCCGCAGCCTGAAGACCAACCGCACCCACACCATCGGCATCATCATTCCGAACAACTCCAACCCCTTCTTCGCGGAGGTGGTGCGCGGCATCGAGGACGCCTGCTTCGAGGCCGGCTTCTCCGCCATCCTCTGCAACACCGACGACCGCCCGGCCAAGCAGCAGTCCTACGCCCGGCTGCTGAGCGAGAAGCAGGTCGACGGCATCATCGGCCTCTCGTCCGGCGCTGAAGACGGCCTGGTCGACGTGCTGCGCGGCATCGGCTCGCCGCTGGTGGTGCTGGACCGCGAGGTCAGCGACGGCGGCATCGACCACATCGGCATCGACCACGAGCAGGGCGCGCTGCTGGCCATGAAGCACCTGCTGCTGCTGGGCCACCGGCAGATCGCCTGCATCGCCGGCCCGCTCAGCACCGTGCCCGCCCGCCTGCGGGTGCAGGCCTACCAGCGCGCGCTGCAGGAGGCCGGCATCGAGGTGCCCGCCGGCTTCGTGCGCGAGGCCGACTACACCAGCGCCGGCGGCCACGCGGCCACGCTGGCGCTGCTGTCGCGCCCGCAGCGGCCCACCGCCATCTTCGCCAGCAACGACCTGATGGCCATCGGCTGCATCGGCGCGGCCACCTCCCTGGGGCTGCGCGTGCCGCAGGACCTCTCCGTGGTCGGCTTCGACGACATCGCGCTGGCCGCCTACACCAGCCCGCCGCTGACCACCGTGGCCCAGCCCAAGCACGAGGCCGGCCGCCTGGCCGCCAACCTGTTGTTGGAGCGGGTGCAGGGCCGCCGCACGCAGGCGCGGCGCGAACGCCTGCTGACCACGCTGTGCGTGCGCCAATCCACCTGCCCTCCCGCGGGAGGTGCGGCATGAGCGTGCACGGTCACCCGAAGGGCGAATTCCCCACGGCGCAGCCCGCAGCGGCTGCCGTGGGCGCCCAGGCCTCGACCCACGCCGGCGGCATCGTCGTGCTGGGCAGCGTCAACCTCGACACCGTGCTGCGCTGCGCCCGGCTGCCCCAGCCCGGCGAAACCGTGCAGGGCCATGCGCTGGACCGCCACCCCGGCGGCAAGGGCGCCAACCAGGCCGTGGCCGCCAGCCGGCTGGGCGCGCCGGTCAGCTTCATCGGCTGCGTGGGCGACGACGAAGCCGGGCGCCTGGCGCTGGAGGCGCTGACGTCCGAAATGATCGACACCCGCGGCGTGCGCCGCGTGGCCGAGCCCACCGGCGTGGCCCTGGTGCTGGTGGAAGACGCCGGCCAGAACTGCATCGCGCTGCATCCCGGCGCCAATGCGGCGCTGGACTGCGCCCAGGTCGAGGCCCAGGCCGCCACCCTGCGTGCCGCGCGCGTGCTGGTGTGCCAGCTGGAAACGCCGCAGGAATCGACCTGGCACGCCATCGCCATCGCCCGCGCCGCCGGCGTGCGCGTCATCCTGAACCCGGCGCCCGCGCAGCCGCTGGACGCGGCCCACCTGCCCGAGGTGGACGTGCTGGTGCCGAACGAATCCGAAGCGCTGGGCCTGGCGCGCCTGGCCGGCCACGCGCCCGCCGACGCGCGCGAGGCGGCCCTGCAGCTGCGCGCCGCCGGCGTCGGCACGGTGGTGGTCACGCTGGGCGAGCAGGGCGTGCTGGTGGCCGATGCGGCCGGCCTGCGCCGCTTCGCCGCGCCGCGCGTGCAGGCGCGCGACACCAGCGGCGCGGGCGACACCTTCGCCGGCGCGCTGGCCGTGGCACTCAGCCGCGGTGCCGCGCTCGACGACGCCGTGGCCTGGGCCCAGGCCGCCGCGGCCATCAGCGTGACGCGCCGCGGCACGATGGACGCGATGCCGCGGCTGGCCGAGATGCCCGCGCTGCACGTCAGCGTCACGCCGGTGGTGCAGTCCTGCGCCGCCACGGTGCCCCAACGCGCCTGAGGCCCACCGCCATGCACGCCCAACCAGCCTTCGTTCGCCCTGATTCGCTTACCGGCGCAAACGTTTGGCCGGCACGGCGCTTGCATGGCCCCGGGCGGACGCCCCGGCGCTGCCTGCCTCGTTCCTTCCCCGAACACTTCATCCGATAGCGGGCCGCAGCCCACTGAGAGGTCGACCATGCACCTGAATCGCCATCCCGGCATCCACCGCAAGAGCCAAACGTTTGCGCCCACTTTCACCCGCACTGCCGCACGCCATGCGCGCGCCGTGCTGACGACGGGAGCCGCCCAATGACCGACATCGGAAACCAGTCGCCCTTCCGCGCCACGCGCCTGAGCGACGCCACCCCCCGCCTGGGCATCGTCAGCGCCTTCGGTGCCGAGGCCGACATGCTGGTCGCGCAGACCGACGACGCCCGCACCTGGCAGATCAACGGCAACCGCTTCGTCGCGGGCCGCCTGCGCGGCAACGACGTGGTGATCGTCCTGTGCGGCGTCAGCATGGTGAACGCGGCCATGGTCACGCAGTTGATGCTCGGCCACTTCAACATCGAGCGCCTGCTGATGAGCGGCATCGCCGGCGGCGTCGATCCCGAGTGCCAGGTGGCCGACGTGATGGTGCCCGAGCGCTGGGTGGCGCCCATGGAGGTGTACTGGTCCCACGACGGCTGCGTGCCGGCGCCCTGCGGCACGCCGGGCGACCTGGCGCCGCTGGGCCTGCGCCTGGCGCGCGACGAGCAGGGCAAGCCCCTCGCCGACTACCGCATCGACACGCCCTTCGGCCCGATTGCCACCGGCCTCTTCATGCGCGACACCTACGTGATGCGCGACGGCAGCGGCGCCGAGGGCGAGTTCCGCTTCGACTTCCCGGTCGACCCCGAGATGCTGGCCGTGGCGCGCGCGCTGCGCCCGCCGCTGCGCCGCAGCGGCCCGCGCGAGATGGCGCTCGCCGTCTCGCACGAGCCGCGCCTGGTGGTCGGCGGCACGGGTGCCAGCTGCGGCGCCTTCCTGGCCAACCCGGCCTACCGCACCTACCTGCACGACACCCTGCGCGTGCGCGTGCTGGACATGGAAACCGCCTCGCTGGCGCAGGTGGCCTACGCCAACCGCGTGCCTTACCTCGCGTTCCGCAGCCTGTCCGATGCCGCCGGCGGCGACCACAGCCGCGACGTCGGCGCCTTCTTCGGCAGCGGCCTGGCGGAGGCCAATGCCTCGGCCGTGACGCTGGCCTTCCTGGCCGCCTGGGCCGACCGGCCGCGCTGAAGCGGTCCGGCCGCGGCGCCTGCAGCTGCCTTGTCCTAACAACCGAAAGACACGACCGATGACCCGCAGGTCAACGCCGACGGCAGCACCTTCAGCGGCCGCGCCGGCACCCGCTTCGACGTCGGCATCCGCCACCGCTTCCGAGCGTCTTTCACGCGCCATTGTCAAACGTTTGCGTCGCGGCGTTCGTGACGCAACTTCACCGGGACGTGGCCTGGTCCGCGCCCTGATGCCCCCAGGAGACTTCGCATGCTGAACCGCTTCCTGCGCCCCTGCGGCGCCACGATGAAACTGGCCGGGCTGGCACTGGCCTGCGCGGCCGCCTGCCTCGCCGCGCCGGCCCTGGCGGCCGACGCGCAACCCGCGGTCATCTACGACCTGGGCGGCAAGTTCGACAAGTCCTTCAACGAGTCGGCCTTCGACGGCGTGAAGCGGCTGAAGCAGGAAGCCAACATCGTCGCGCTGGAGTTCGAGATCGCGAACGAGGCGCAGCGTGAACAGGCCCTGCGCCGCTTCGCCAAGCGCGGTGCCGATCCGGTGGTCGTGGTCGGCTTCACGCAGGCCGCCACGCTGGCCAAGGTGGCGCCCGATTTCCCGAACGTGCGCTTCACCATCATCGACGGCCGGGTCGACGCGCCCAACGTGCAGTCGCTGACCTTCAAGGAGCATGAAGGCGCGTTCCTCGCCGGGCTGCTGGCCGCGCAGACCAGCAAGACCGGCAAGGTGGGCTTCATCGGCGGCATGGACATCCCGCTGATCCGCAAGTTCCAGTGCGCCTACGAGCAGGGCGCGCAGCACACCGAGCCCAAGGCCACGGTGGTGTCCAACATGACCGGCACCACCCCCGCCGCCTGGAGCGACCCCACCCGCGGCGCCGAGCTGGCGCGCAGCCAGTTCGCCGGCGGGGCCGACGTGATCTTCGCCGCCGCCGGCGGCACCGGCCTGGGCGTGTACCAGGCCGCCAAGGAAGCCGGGCGCCTGGCCATCGGCGTGGACAGCAACCAGAACGGCCTGCACCCGGGAACGATGCTGAGCTCGATGCTCAAGCGCGTCGACGTGGCCGTCTACACCACCGTGATGGACGCGCGCGCCGGCCGCTGGAAGCCGGGCGCCAACGTGCTGGGCCTGAAGGAGCAGGGCGTGGGCCTGGCGATGGACGCCCACAACGCCGCGCTGGTGTCGCAGCAGACGCGGCGCCGCCTGTCGCAGGCCGAGGCGGCGGTGGCCACCGGCAAGCTGAAGGTGGTGGACTACACGGTGGACGGCGCATGCAAGTTCTAGCCCAGGCGCCGTCGGCCTTGCAGCCGAAAGACGCGTCCATGCAGGCGGCCACGAACGCCGGCGCGGCACCCGCCGTGCGCATGACCGGCATCCACAAGCGCTTCGGCGCGGTGCAGGCGCTGCGCGGCGTCGACCTGACGGTGCGGGCCGGCAGCATCCACGGCCTGATCGGCGAGAACGGCGCCGGCAAGTCGACGCTGATGAACGTGCTGTACGGCTTCTGCGAGGCCGATGCCGGCAGCCTGCAACTGCACGGCCAGCGCGTGCAGTGCAGGAGCCCGCAGCAGGCCATCGCCCACGGCGTGGGCATGGTGCACCAGCACTTCCTGCTGGTCGACCGCTTCACCGTGCTGCAGAACATCGTGCTGGGCGCCGAGCCCGGCTGGCGGCTGGGCAGCGCCATGGCCGGCGCGCGCGAGCGCGTGGCCGCGCTGGTGCGCGAGTTCGCGCTGGACCTGGACCTGGACGCGCTGGCGGGCGACCTGCCGGTGGGCGCGCAGCAGCGGCTGGAGATCGTCAAGGCCCTGTACCGCGGCGCCCGCGTGCTGATCCTGGACGAGCCCACCGCCGTGCTGACGCCGCAGGAGGCCGATGGCCTGGCGCGCATGCTGCGGCGCCTGCAGGCGCGCGGCACCACGGTGATCGTGATCACCCACAAGCTGGCCGAGATCATGGCGCTGACCGACCAGGTGACCGTGATGCGCGGCGGCCGCGTGGTGGCCGACCTGCCGACCGCCGAAGCCAGCGCCGAGCGCCTGGCCGAGCTGATGATCGGCCGGCCCCCGGCCGCCGCCGTGGCGCCGCGCCAGCGCGCGCGCACGGCCAGCGCACCGCGCCTGTCCACCCACGGCCTGGGCTGGCGCGACGAACGCGGCGTGCCGCGCCTGATGGACGTTAGCCTGGCGCTGCACCCGGGCGAGATCCTGGGCGTGGCCGGCGTGTCCGGCAACGGCCAGACCGAGCTGCTGCTGCTGCTGGCCGGCCTGCTGGCGCCCCAGGATGGGCACATCCAGCTGGGCACGCCCGATGGGCAGCGCCAGCGCATCGACGCCGCCCGGCCGCAGGGCCCCCGCCAGCTGCGCGAATGGGGCGTGGCGCACGTGGCGGAAGACCGCCACCGCCACGCCATGGTGCTGTCGTTCCCGGCCTGGGAAAGCGCCGCGCTGGGCGCGCTGGACGAGCCCGCGCTGCGCCGCGGCCCGCTGCTGGACCTGGCGGCCATGCGCCGCCGCTGCCGGACCATGATGGAGGAATTCGACGTGCAGCCGCGCGACGAGACCATCGGCTCGGGCAAGTTCTCCGGCGGCAACCAGCAGAAGCTGGTGCTGGCGCGCGAGGTGGCACGGCGCCCCGGCGTGCTGCTGGTGGGCCAGCCCACGCGCGGCGTCGACATCGGCGCCATCGAGCTGATCCATGGCCGCCTGCGCCGGCTGCGCGATGCGGGCTGCGCCATCCTGGTCGTCTCGACCGAACTGGACGAGGTGCTGGCCCTGTCGGACCGCATCGCCGTGATGTGCGGCGGCCGCGTCACCGGCGTGCTGGACCGCGCGGAAGCGGACCCGGCCCGCCTCGGTTTGCTGATGGGTGCCGGCGAGACCGGTGCCGCCGGCCAGGGAGCACGGTCATGAAGCCCGGCCCACTTCCCCCGCTGCCGCGCTGGATGGATGCGCTGCTGCTGCCCGCGCTCAACGTGGCGCTGGCGCTGCTGGTCACCGCCGCGGTGATCGCCGCCATCGGCCAAAGCCCGTGGCAGGCCATCAGCGTGATGGTCGAGGGCGCCTTCGGCGGCGCCCAGGGCTGGGGCTACACGCTGTACTACGCCACCAGCTTCATCTTCACCGGCCTGGGCGTCACGCTGGCGCTGCAGGCGGGGCTCTTCAACATCGGCGCCGAAGGCCAGGCCACGGTCGGCGGCCTGGCGCTGGGCGCGGTGCTGCTGGCCCTGGGCAACCGCGTGCACCCCGCGCTGGCGCTGCCGCTGGCCACCGCCGCGGCGCTGGCCGCCGGCGCCGCCTGGGCCCTGGTGCCGGCCGCGCTGCAGGCCTGGCGCGGCAGCTCCATCGTCATCACGACGATCATGTTCAATTTCCTGGCCTCGTCGCTCGCGGTGTGGCTGCTGGTCAACGTGATGCGCGCGCCGGGCGGCCTGGCGGCCGAGAGCGCGTCCATCGTTGAAAGCCTGCGCCTGCCCAGCCTGCAGCAGCTGCTGGCGCCGCTGGGCATCGTGCTGCCGCGCAGCCCGCTGAACCTGGCCTTCCCGATCGCGCTGGCCTGCTGCGCCGCGGTGGGCCTGCTGCTGCGCCGCCTGCCGCTGGGCTTTGCGCTGCGCACCTTGGGCGCCGCGCCGGAGGTGGCGCGTGCCGCCGGCCACGACCCGCGCCGGCTGACGCTGGTGGCCATGGGCCTGTCCGGCGCGCTGGCCGCGATGCTGGCGCTGAACGAGATCGCCGGCGTGCACCACAAGCTGCTGCTGGACTTCACCGGCGGCGCCGGCTTCACCGGCATCGCGGTGGCGCTGATGGGCCGCGGCCGGCCGCTCGGCATCGTGGCGGCGGCGCTGCTGTTCGGCGCGCTGTACCAGGGCGGGGCGGAGCTGGCCTTCGAGATGCCGGCGATAACGCGTGAAGTGGTCGTGGCCGTGCAGGGCCTGGTGGTGCTGTTCTGCGGCGCCCTGGCGCTGCTGCCGCGGCCGGGCCTGGTGGCGCTGCATGCGCTGCTGCAGCGGCGCCGCGCCGCCGGGGCGGGGGCCTGACATGGCCTTCCCTCGCGCCCCTCGTTCGCTGCCGCGCCAACGCGCCCTCAAAGCCTTCGGCATGGCCGGGGGGTACTGACATGGAATTCGCCACAGATCTCTCGCTTCAACTCGCCGCGCTGCTCGGCGCCACGCTGCGCATCGCCACGCCGCTGCTGCTGTGCGCGCTGGGCGGCCTGCTCAGCGAGCGCGCCGGCGTCGTGGACATCGGCCTCGAAGGCAAGCTGCTCGCGTCGGCCTTCGCGGCCGCCAGCGCCGCGGCCTGGGGCGCGCCCGCGCCGCTGGCGCTGCTGGCCGGCGTGGCCGCGGCGATGGCGCTGTCGGCCGTGCACGGCTGGGCCTGCATCGGCTGGCGCGGCGACCAGATCGTCTCGGGCGTCGCGGTCAACCTCGTCGCCGCCGGGCTGACGATGGTCTTCGGCCTGGCCTGGTTCGGCTTGAGCGGCCGCACGCCCGAGGTGGCGGAAGCCACCCGCTTCGGCCCCGCGCTGCCGGGCCTGGCGGCGCAGGTGGAAGCCTGGCCGCTGGTGGGCCCGGTGCTCTCGCACGGCCTGCTGCGGCAGAGCGTGCTGGTGTGGCTGGCGCTGGCGCTGGTGCTGGCCTGCGCCTGGATGCTGCCCGGCACCCGCTTCGGCCTGCGCCTGCAGGCGGTGGGCGAGAACCCGGCGATGGTGGATGCGGCGGGCCTGTCGGTCGCCGGCCTGCGCTACCGCGCCGTGCTGCTGGCCGGCGCCTGCTGCGGCCTGGCCGGCGTGCACCTGGCGCTGGCGCTGAACGCGTCCTTCACGCCGGGCATGAGCGCCGGGCGCGGCTTCATGGCCCTGGCGGCCATGGTCTATGGACGTTGGCAGCCGATGGGCGCGCTGCGCGCCTGCCTGCTGTTCGGCCTGCTCGACGCGGTGGCCATCCGCCTGCAGGGCGTGCGCGTGCCCGGCGTGGGCGCGGTGCCGGTCGAGCTGATCCAGGCCCTGCCGTATGCGCTGACCGTGCTGCTGCTGGCCGGCTTCATCGGCCACGCCCAGGCGCCCGCCGCGCTGGGCCGGGCCTACACGAAGGACCGCTGAAGCCCGCTTTGACCGAAGGACCGCTGAACCCGTACCGCTGATCGGCGCAGCCCCTCGCCGAAGACCGCTGCTTTCGTTCCATCGAACCCCACACCGGAGCCCGCCCCATGACCGCCACCCTCGCCGCCGAACCGGCCGCCTTGTCCACGTCGCTCGAGCAGTTCATCCGCCACGCACCGAAGGCCGAGCTGCACGTGCACATCGAAGGCACGCTGGAGCCGGAACTGGCCTTCCAGCTGGCCGAGCGCAACGGCGTGAAGCTGGCCTACGACAGCCCCGAGGCGCTGCGCCGGGCCTACGACTTCCACGACCTGCAGAGCTTCCTGGACCTGTACTACGCGGGCGCCTCGGCCCTGCGCACGGCGGAGGACTTCTACGACCTGGCGATGGCCTACTTCGCCCGCGCCGCGGCCGACCGGGTGGTGCGCGCCGAACTCTTCTTCGACCCGCAGACCCACACCGACCGCGGCGTGCCCTTCGGCGCCGTGATGGACGGGCTGACCACCGCCTGCCGCGAGGCCGGCCGGCGCTATGGCGTCAGCGCCGCGCTGATCATGTGCTTCCTGCGCCACCTCAGCGAGCAAAGCGCCTTCGCGACGCTGGAGGAAGCGCTGCCCTACCGCGACGACATCATCGGCGTCGGCCTCGACAGCAGCGAGCTGGGCAACCCGCCGGAGAAGTTCAGCCGCCTCTTCCGCCAGTGCGGCAAGCTGGGGCTGCGGCGCGTGGCGCACGCGGGCGAGGAAGGCCCGCCCGAATACATCTGGGCCGCGCTGGACGAACTGCAGGCCGAGCGCATCGACCACGGCGTGCGCTGCCTCGAAGACCCGGCCCTGGTGGCCCGGCTGCATGCCGAGCGCGTGCCGCTGACGGTGTGCCCGCTGTCGAACGTGAAGCTCAAGGTCTTCGACGAGATGACGCAGCACAACCTGCCGCGCCTGCTGGAGCTGGGCCTGGTGGTGACCGTCAACTCCGACGACCCCGCGTACTTCGGCGGCTATCTCAACGACAACCTGCTGGCGCTGTTCCGCGCCTGCCCGTCGCTGACGATCGACGACGCCTACGAACTGGCGCGCCACAGCCTGCGCGCCAGCTTCGCCGACCAGTCCAGCAAGCGCGCCTGGCTGGGCGAGCTGGCGGCGCTGCGCGGCTGAAGGAGCGCGTGATGGCACACCTGAAGACCCCAGCCACCGCGCCGGCCTGGCGCGCCATCGCCGCGGCGGCGGCGCTGCTGCTGTTCGGCAGTGCCGGCGCCGGGGCGCAGACCGCGTCCGCACCCGCGACGGGCCCCACCGCCGTTCCCGCCCATGCCGAAGGGCGCGCAGCCGCGGCCGAACCGGCGGTGGTGTACGAGGCGGTGCTGTACGACGACTCCTTCAACGTCGCCGCCAACGAAGGCATCGAGCGCTACAAGCAGGCCTTCGGCGCCGCGCGCCAGGCCTTCGGCCCGGCGGGCATCGAGCGCATGGCCCGCGCCGGCCACGACCCGGTCATCGCCATCGGCTTCGCGCTGGCGCCCGAGGTCGAGCGGGTGGCCGCGCTGTACCCCCACGTGCGCTTCACCATCGTCGACGCGGTGGTGGACCGCCCCAACGTGCAGTCCATCGTCTTCAAGGAGAACGAGGGCGCCTACCTCGCCGGCCTGCTGGCGGCCATGGCCAGCCGCAGCGGCACGGTGGGCTTCATCGGCGGCATCGACATCCCGGCGATCCGCAACTTCCGCTGCGGCTTCGAGCACGGCGCGCGTTCGGCCGGCAAGCCGGTGCAGGTGCTGTCGGCGCTGGTCGGCAGCACGCCCGCGGCCTTCAACGACCCCGAGCGCGGCGCGCAGCTGGCCGAGCAGCAGATCAAGCAGGGTGCCGACGTGGTCTTCGCCGCCGCCGGCGGCAGCGGCCTCGGTGTCTACAAGGCGGCCAAGCAGCGCGGGGTGCTGGCGATCGGCGTCGACCGCAACCAGAACTTCCTGTACCCGGGAACGATGCTGACCTCGGTGACCAAGCGCATCGACACCGCGGTGTACCTGGCCGCCGTGGAAGGCCGTGACCGCCGCAACGGCAGCACGCGCCCGCCGCGCCTGCTGCTGGGCCTGAAGGAGCAGGGCGTGGGCTGGGCGCTGGACCGGCACAACCGCTCGCTGGTCACGCCGGCCATGCAGGCCCGCGTCGAGGCCGCGGTGCGCGACGTGGCCAGCGGCGCGGTGCAGGTCGAACAGGACCGCAAGGGCGCCTGCGGTGTCTGAGGCCGGCATGCG
>CBIHPZ010000067.1:0-10839 GCA_966211865.1 uncultured Aquabacterium sp. | reverse complement strand
TCACGGCGGCGCGGCCCTGCAGCACCATCCAGCCGGGCAGCGCGGCGCAGCCGGATTGCAAGGCCGTGGCCACGACGGCCAGCGTCAGCGCGGCGATCCGGAAGGGCCGGCGTGCGGCCACCGGTGTTCGCATGAGGGTTCTGTCTTGCATGCCGGGCAGCATAGGGCGCCGCGCGCTGCGGCCATGCGCTGCATCGGACGGACGGTGGATGCGCTGCCATGGACGACCGCCGCGGTCGCCTGGGCTGCAGCAGGTCTCCGTATCGCGGCTTGGCTGTGAAGCCCGCCCCCTCGAGCCAGGCGATGCGGTCCTGCTGCGTCAGGCCGGAGCCGCGCAGCGCGCCTCTTCCTGCTGCGCCTGCAGCAGCGCCGTCGCCCCGGCCGCGGGCCCGGGCCGCGAGTGCAGGAAGCCCTGCACCACGTCGCAGGACCAGCTGCGCAGCAGCGCTTCCTGCGCCGGCGTCTCCACGCCTTCGGCGGTGACCGACAGGCCCAGGCAGTGCGCCAGTTCGATCACGGTGCGCACGATGGCGTCGGCATCGGCGCTGCTGCCCAGCGGGGTGACGAAGGAGCGGTCGATCTTCAGCCGGTCGAGCGGGAAGCGGCGCAGGTAGGCCAGGCTGGCGTAGCCGGTGCCGAAGTCGTCGATGGCCAGCTTCAGGCCCATCCCGCGCAGCGCGTGCAGCTGGGCGATGCTGGCCTCGGCGTCGTTCATCACGCTGCCTTCGGTGATCTCGACCTCGATTTGCGAGGGCTCCACGCCGGTGTCGCGCAGCGTGTCGCGCACCATGGACAGGAAATCGGGGTGGGCGAACTGGCGCGGCGAGATGTTCACCGCCACCTTCGGCGCGCCCAGGCCGGCGTCGGCCCAGGCCTTGGCCTGGCGGCAGGCCTCGCGCAGCACCCAGGCGCCGATGCGCACGATGAGCCCGGTTTCCTCGGCCAGCGGGATGAATTGCGCCGGCGAGACCATGGTGTCGCCGTCGCGCCAGCGCAGCAGCGCCTCGAAGCCGCCGAAGCGGCCGTTGGCGTCGCGCTGGGCCTGGTAGAAGAGCTCGAAGTCGCCGTGCTCCAGCGCCTTCATCATGCGGGCTTCCAGGCGCAGCTTGTCGCGCTGGCCTTCGCCGATGCGTGCTTCGTACACCACGTGGGTGTTGCCCGGCTCGCCGTGCGACTGCAGCTTGGCCAGCTCGGCCAGGCGCGCCACCTCGTGCGCCGTGGACGCGTCTTTTGGGTATTGGGCGGCACCGAGGCCGATCGAGACGATCAGGTCCTGGTTGCCGATCTCGAAGGGCGAGTCCATCGTGTTGGCCAGCGCCACCAGCTGCGGCGTCAGCACGGTGGCGGGCTCGTCCAGCGGCACGATGGCGCCGAAGGTCACGCCGTCCACGCGGTACAGGCGCCCGCCCTGGCGCGTGACCTCGGCGTCCAGCCGCTCGGCAATGCGGCACAGCAGCGCGTCACCCAGCTGGTGGCCGACGCTGCCGACGATCTGGCCGAACTGTTTCACCGAGAGGCTGATGCAGACATAGGCCTGGTTGGCCAGCGCCTCGGTGTCGGCTTCCATCGCGCGGCGGTTCAAGAGGCCCGTCACCGCGTCGTGCGTGCTGGCGTGGGCCAGCGTCGCATTGAATTCTTCCAGGCGCCGGTTCGAATGGCGGGCCCGCAGGTACAGGCGCCAGGCCACGATGCCGCCCGCGCCCATGGCCGCGGCCAGCAGCAGGATCAGCGTGCGTTCGGTGTTGCGGCGGGCGATCTGCGCCGACTGCAGCGCGTTCTCGTGCTGCAGCTGTTCCATCTGCCGCTGCTGGCGCTGGTGGCTGGATTCGCGCTGCAGGCTCAGCACGGTGCTGGCGCGGTCGCGGCGCGCCAGGTCGGTTTCCAGCACCAGCGATTCGCGCATGCGCATCAGCGCTTCGTTCGCCTGGCCGCTGCGTTCCAGCGCGGCCACGTAGCGGTTCAGCTGCACCAGCAGCTCGGCGTCGCGGGCGCGCTGTTCCAGCAGCGCCAGGCCTTCGCCGGCGGATTTCAGGCCGGAGGCGATGCGGCCCGAGCCGAGGTCGGCCAGGCCCAGGTTCACCAGCGCGCGCGCGGTGTTGGGCAGGTCTTCACGCGCGCTGGCCTGGGCGTGGGTGCGCTGCGCCAGCTCGCGCGCGGCCGCGTAGTGGCCGGCGGACAGGTGCATGGTGGACAGTGCCAGCAGCGCCTCGGCCTCGCTGGTCAGCCAGCCTTCGCCGCCGGCCTGCGAATTCACGGCCGTGGAAGCCGGTGCCGCGGGCAGGTGGCGCGCCAGCGTGCCGGCTTCCTGCCGGGCACGGGCGGCATGCGCGCCGTCGTGCAAGGCTTCGGCGGCCAGCGCCTCCACCACCCAGCCGGCGGCAACCAGGGTGCGGTCCTTCGCGGCGGCCGCGCGGTCGCGCACGCGCCGCGCCAGCTGCAGCGCCTGGTTCGGGTGGCCCTGCACGATGCGCATGGGCGCCAGCGCCAGCAGGGCCTGTGCCTCGCGGCGCGGATTGCGAATGAGCTGCGCGGCGGCGGCCGCGTCTTCGAAGCGGCGCGCGCCTTCGTCGATCTGGCCGTTCGCATTGGCCAGCTCACCGGCGGTCATGTAGACCCAGTACTGCAGGTCGGGGCTGTCCGACGAGCGCGCCAGCGGCACCGCGGCCTCGATCCAGCCGAAGGCCGATCGCATCTGCCCCGCCACCTGCAGCGCGGTGGCGCGCAGCGCATGGGCCGAGGCCAGCGCGGCGGAATCCAGCGTCTGCTCGCCGATGTCGGTCAGCTCCTCGATGGCGGCTTCGGCCACCGCGGGCTTGTCGGTCACCGTGTGGGCGTAGCCCCAGGCGGCCAGGAAGATGCGCAGGTCGTCGCCCTGGGCCGAGCGAGCGGCGGCTTCCAGCGGCGCCAGGCGCTGGATCACCTCGGCCGGCTTGTCACCGTACTCGGCCTCGATCGCGAACACCTGCTGGCCGATGCGGCCGGCCTGTGCGGCGCCGGCGACCAGCAGGGCGGCGGCGAGCAACACGTGCTTGATCCGAAAGGACGCGGCCATGAGCCGGCCGGGCGGGGTGGACAGGCCACGGGGACGGGCGGCGGGGGTGTGTTGCGGTGCCACGAACGGATATCGGCGGGGCCGCCGGTCGCCTGAAGTCGGGAGAAGCCGATGCGCGGCCGGCCGCTGGCGCGGAAAGCGTCACTTCCGCACGAATCAGCGGCCCAGGTCCTTGCTCCGCACTACCATCCCGCTCGCCATGCCGCTTCCCCGTATGCGCCCGCTGGTTGCCGCTGCCGCCTGTCTTCTGGCCTGCACGCTGGTGGCGGCCGCGTCGCCGCCACCCCCATCGGCGCCCTTGCCGCCCAAGCCCTTGCTGGCCCAGGTGCAGCGCCTGGCCGAACTGCTGCGCGACGGCCGGGCCGCTTATTACCCGGAAGCCACGCTGGTGCAGCGCCTGCGCCTGCCCGGGGGCGAAGCGCTGGTGCTGGCGGTCTTCACCGTCGAAGGCTTCGGCGGCGGCAACAACCACACGCAGTACCTGGCCGCCTTCACGCCCGGGCCCACGAACGGCGGTGAAGAGCACTTCATGCTCATCGACGTCATCCCCATCGGCGGCAAGGGATGGCGCGCCGTGTCGACGCTGGACGCCAGGGCTGCGCGCGGCGCCAAGGGCGGCGAGACGCTGATCGCTTTCGACGCCCTGGCCGTGGCCGGCAACGATGCCCCCAACTTCCCCAGCCGCCCGGTGCGGCTCGCCATCGTGCTGAAGAACGGCCGGCTGGCCGAGCAGGGCCAACGCGCCAAGTGAGCGTCCCCGCCCGCGCGACCAAGGCTTCAGTGGGCTGATGCCGTGTGATCGGCGGCGGATCGGGCGGCGGATCCGGCGGCACGGGCCGCGGGCAGGCAGCCCAGGCCCTCCAGCGTGGCCCGCAGCGCTTGGTCCAGCGGCGTGCGCGGCTCGGCCCCCAGCTCGGCCACCAGGCGGCGGTTGTCCAGCCGCACCGGCTGCTGCCACAGGTAGCGCATCTCGCGCAGTTCACGGAACGTCGGCACCAGCGGCGCGGCCAGTGCCAGGGCCCACCACGGCAGGGTGCCGAGCTTCGGGTTGCCCCCGCCTGCCGCGCGCACCACGCGGCGGATGGCTTCGGCCATCTGCGTGCCGTCGGCGTCCCAGTGGCCTTCGACATGGAAGCGCGCGAAGGCGGGCAGGCGGTCGGCGCGCTCGATCAACAGGCGCATGGTGCGCGCCACGTCCGGCAGGTAGGCCCACGCATGGCCCACGCCCGGCGCGCCGGGGTTGGTGACCCGCCGCACCGGCCGGCCCGGCCGCACCAGCCCTTGGGAGAACCAGCTGTTGCCCGCGCGTGGGCCGAAGAAATCGCCCGCACGCACGATGAGGCTGGGCACGCCTTCGGCCGCCGCGGCTTCCAGGCGGCGCTCCATCGCGACGCGGATGGCGCCCTTGCGCGTCAGCGGCCGCTGCGGCGCGTCTTCCTGCAGCATGGGAAAGGCATCGGGCCCGAAGTTGTAGACGGTGCCCGGCAGCACGATGCGCGCACCCGCCGCGCGGGCCGCGGCAATGCTGTGGTCGATCATCGGCAGCACCAGCTCGCCCCAGCGGCGGTAGCCCGGCGGGTTCACCGCGTGCACCAGCACCTGCGCGCCTTGCGCGGCGCGGTGCACGTCGTTGGCGTTCATCGCGTCGCCCTGCAGCCATTGCAGGCCTTCGTGGCGAACGTCCACCGGCAGGCGGCGGGCCATGGCGCGCACGGTCCAGCCGGCGTCGCGCAGCTGGCGCGCCACTTCACCACCGATGCCGCCGGTGGCACCGAGCACGAGGGCGGTCTTGGCGGTCGGGGCGGCCAGGGTGGCCTGGGCTTGCGGGTTCGGGTTCATCGGGCGGGCTGACGGTGGGTGACGATGAAGCCAGTGTGGCCGCCGGTCGGTTCCAATGGAATTGCCGAAGATGATGGTGCCGCTATACAGTTTTGCATGGCCACGTTCGACACCACCACCGAGCCCGGCTGGGAGCTGTACCGCTCCTTCCTGGCCGTGCTGCAGGAAGGATCGCTCTCCGCCGCGGCGCGCGCGCTGGGGCTGGCGCAGCCCACCTTGGGCCGCCACGTGGAAGCGCTGGAGGCGGCGCTGGGGCTGGCGCTCTTCACCCGTTCGCAGCTGGGCTATGCACCCACCGAAGCGGCGCTGGCGCTGCAGCCCGCGGCGCAGGCGCTGGCCACCGCGGCGGCGGCGCTGCGCCGCGTGGCGTCCGCGCAGGGCGGTGATGGCCGGCAGGTGAAGGGCACGGTGCGCATCAGCGCCAGCGAGATCATGGGCGTGGAGGTGCTGCCGCCCATCCTGGCCGGGCTGCGCGAGCAGCACCCGGCGCTGGTGGTGGAGCTGTCGCTGTCCAACCGGCTGGAAGACCTGCTGCAGCGCGAGGCCGACATCGCCGTGCGCATGCAGCGCCCGCAGCAGGACGTGCTGGTGGCGCGGCGCATCGGCAGCATTGCGCTGGGCCTGCATGCGCGCGAAGACTACCTGGCGCGCCACGGCACGCCGCGCACGGTGGAAGAGCTGGCCGGCCATTCGCTGGTCGGTTTCGACCGCGAGACGGCCTTCATCCGCAACCTGCGGCGCGAGCTGGGCGGCGTGAAGCGCGAGTACTTTGCACTGCGTTCCGACAGCGACCTGGCGCAGCTGGCGGCGATACGGGCCGGCTTCGGCATCGGCTTCTGCCAGGTGGGCCTGGCGCGGCGCGACCCGCGGCTGAAGCGCGTGCTGGCGCGGCGCCTGTCGGTGCGGCTGGACACCTGGGTGGCCATGCACCAGGACCTGCGCGACAGCCCGCACTGCCGCGCCACCTTCGACGCCCTGGCCACCGGCCTGCAGGCCTACATCGCCACGGCCGGTGAACAATCGGCACCGGCAGCACAGGAGCGCACCCGTGGCAAGACATGAAGACGGCAGCGCCGGCGACGCGGACTATGGCCGCATCGGTCCCGGCTATTCGCGGTTCCGCCAGCCTGATGCGCGCATCGCCGCGCTGATCACCCAGGCGCTGGGCGACGCGCGCACGGTGCTGAACGTGGGCGCCGGCGCCGGTTCCTACGAGCCGACGGACCGCGTGGTGACGGCGGTGGAACCCTCGGCCGCCATGCGCGCGCAGCGCCCGCCGCAGCTGCCCGTGGCCATCGATGCGGTGGCCGAGAAACTGCCCTTCGCGGACGCCAGCTTCGACGCCGCGATGACCACCTTCAGCGTGCACCAGTGGACCGACCTCGCGGCCGGCCTGCGCGAGATGCGCCGCGTCACCCGCGGACCGGTGCTGGTGCTGACCTGCGACCCCGCGCTGCTCGACCGCTTCTGGCTGGTGGACTACGCGCCCCAGGCCATCGCGGTGGAAGCGCAGCGTTTTCCGCGCCTGGACGCCATCGCGCGGGAACTCGGCGGCCGCGCCGAGGTCTGGCCCGTACCCATCCCGCTGGACTGCAGCGACGGCTTCAACGAGGCCTACTACGGCCGGCCCGAGAGGCTGCTGGACCCGCAGGCCCGCCTGGCCTGCTCGGCCTGGAGCTTCATGGAGCCGGCGCAGGTCAGCCGCTTCGAAGCGCAATTGCGGGCCGACCTGGCGGATGGCACCTGGGACGCGCGGCATGGTGCGCTGCGCACGCAGCCCAGTTTCGACGGTTCGCTGCGGCTGGTGGTCGCGCGGCCCTGAGCCTCAACTTGCGATACGCCACCTGCGATCTGCCATGTGCCGCAACATCAAGACCCTGTTCAACTTCGAGCCGCCCGCCACCGAGCTGGAGATCCGCGACGCGGCCTTGCAGTTCGTGCGCAAGTTGAGCGGCTTCACCGTGCCTTCCAAGGCCAATGAAGCCGCCTTCGAGCGCGCGGTGGAGCAGGTGGCCGCCAGCGCCCGCGAGCTGATCCGCGGCATGGTCACCACGGCCGAGCCGCGCGACCGTGAAGTGGAGGCGCGGAAGGCGAAGGAACGTTCGCTGCAGCGCTTCGGGCCGCGGTAGCCGTCGGGTTCACGGGCGCAGCTTCCGGCTTGCGCCCTGCGGTGTCGACCGGCGCCTGGTGTGGGCGGCCCGGCGCGCTCAGGCCACCCCGTCGGTCGAGACCGACAGGGCGCGCCAGCGCTGCACCTCTTGCGCCCGCCCGGCCAGCGCGGCGCTGATGCCTTCCACCGCGTCGCTGCCCGCGGCGAAACGCAGCGGCGGTTCGGCCATGCCGGCCAGCTGCACGACCGCCGCGGCCAGCTTCGCGGGGTCGCCCGCCTGCTGGTGGTTGCGCGCGTCGAAGAACGCCTTCTGGGCCGATGCGGCCTCGGCATAGTCGGCCACCGCATGCTGTCCATAACGCACCGAAGACGCGTCCAGGAAATCGGTGCGGAAGAAGCCGGGTTCCACCAGCGTCACGTGCACGCCGAAGGGCTTCAGCTCCGGCGCCAGCGATTCGCTGAAGCCTTCCACCGCGAACTTCGTCGCGCAATAGATCGAGGCGCCGGCGAACCCCAGCACGCCGCCCATCGACGACAGGTTCACGACATGCCCGCCGCGCTGCCGGCGCATCAGCGGCAGCACGGCGCGGGTGACGTTCATCAGCCCGAAGACGTTGGTGTCGAACTGGCGGCGGATGTCGGCGGCGGCGATCTGCTCGAAATGGTCGAGCTGGCCGTAGCCGGCGTTGTTGACCAGCACGTCGATGCGGCCGAACGCGGCCTGCGCCTGCTCGGCGGCGGCCAGGGCCTGCGCCTCGTCGGCCACGTCCAGCGTGACCAGTTTCAGCTGGGTACCGCTGTCGGGAAAGGAGCGCTGCAGCGCTTCCAGGCGGCGGCCGGTGGCGACCACGCGGTCGCCGGCGGCCAGCGCGGCGCGGGCGATGTGAAGGCCAATGCCGCGGTTGGCACCGGTGATGAACCAGACCTTGCTCATGGTGTGATGACTCCTGAATGACTCGTCCATGGGTGGCCCGCAAGGAAGCGGGCCGCGAACGGGACGGATTCTTTGGCGGGGCGGGTGCAGGGCGGTAGCCTGGTCCTCGCTGCTTCTTGCCTGATCCTGCAAGCCGCGGCGGATCAGGCAAGCCCGGGCGCGCCGCGCCGATATGCTGCGCGCCATGCCCCGACCGCCCGACACTGACCGCGCGCACGGCCGCGCCCCCGGCGCAGGTCCCGTCTCACCCGGCGACCCGCACCCCGCCACCGCCACCTTGCTCGCCGAACTGTGCCGCCTGCTGGCCCGCCACGCGCCGGTGGACGGCGTGCACGACACCGCGATTCCCGGCGTGGCGGCGGTGCGCGCTTCCCACCCCGGCGACGAGATCGGCCACGCGCTGCACCAGGCCGCGCTGTGCCTGATCGCCCAGGGCGCCAAGCGGGTGATGCTGGGGGAGGAGGTGTATGTCTACGACGCCTCGCGCTACCTGGTGTTCTCGGTCGACCTGCCGATCGGCGCGCAGGTGATGCGCGCCACGCCCGACGAGCCCTACCTGTGCTTCCGCCTCGACCTGCCGGCGCAGGCGGTGGCCGACGTGCTGCTGAAGTCCGGCCCCGCGGCGGGGGCGCCGGCCGCCCCCGCCGCGCCGCCGCCCGAGGCGCGCGGCCTGTACCTGAGCCGCACCGGCGCGCCGCTGCTGGATGCCGTGGTGCGCCTGCTGCGCCTGCTGGACACGCCCGACGACGCCGCCGCGCTGGCGCCGCTGGTGCAGCAGGAGATCATCTACCGCCTGCTGCGCAGCGAAGAAGGCGCGCGGCTGGCGCGCGTGGCCCGCGCCGACAGCCAGGCCCACCGCGTGGCGCGCGCCATCGCCTGGCTGAAGGCGCACTACGCCCAGCCGCTGAGCGTGGAAGCGCTGGCCCAGCACGTGCACATGAGCGCCTCGTCGCTGCACCACCATTTCCGCGCCGTCACCGCGATGAGCCCGCTGCAGTACCAGAAGCAGCTGCGCTTGCAGGAAGCGCGCCGGCTGCTGTTGGGCGAAGTGAGCGACGCCGCCAGCGCCGGCCACCGCGTGGGCTATGAAAGCCCGTCGCAGTTCAGCCGCGAGTACGCGCGGCTTTTCGGCGTTCCGCCGGCGCGGGACGCGGTGCGGATGAAGCAGCAGGCGGCGTCATTTCGACCCGTCGTTTGACCTGGCCCAGCCGATCGTCCCGGAGCGTGGCGGCTGGGCGTGAGGCGGTGCCGCGCTCGACCCGCCCGGCCGTGGCATGCCCTGCTTCATGGCCGCTCATGTTGGACGTCATCAACGCTGACCATCGGCACCGCCACCGTGCCGCGCAGCAGCGCCCGCTGCAAGGCGCGCTCCAGCGCCGCCCGGCTCGGGTTGTCGACGAACAGGCAGCGCTTGCCGGTGCGCTTGCAGTGGTCCTTCACCCGCCAGTAGGCGTCGTGGCTGACACAGCCGGTCTGGCAGATCACCAGGTCGGCGGCGGCCAGCGTGGCATCCAGCTGGGCCACCTTGTCTTCCTCGCCGCCGTCGTGGTGCAGGAAGCGGCCGCCGGTGCGCTCGATCACCTGGCGGTAGGCCGGCACGCTGGCCGAGCGGCCGCCCACGCACAGCACGGCGCGGTCGCCGAGCGTGGCGGGGGCGGGCGGCACGTCGCCGGAGCGGGGCTCTTCGCGCAACGGCGCAGACGCTAACGCCTCGTCGGCGCGGCGACGCTGCCGGTCGGCCTCCTCGCGCGCCTGCAGCAGCGCGCGCTGCAGCGCCAGGATGCGTTCGGCCTGTGCGCGCTTGTCGGCGGCCAGGGCCACCCGCTCGGGCAGATCGGGCGCGGCCTGCTCCAGCGCCCGCAATTGCTCGCGCAGGCCGGCGGCCGTGGTGTCGCGCGCGATCAACTCGCCGCGCAGGCGCACCAGCTCGGCTTCCAGGGCTTCGCGGCGGTGGGCCTGCTCGGCCGCCACCCGCGCGCTGCGCTGCTGCACCACGGCCAGCTGGCGCGCCAGCACCGCGTTCTCGTCGATCAGCGCCTCGAAGCGCGACAGCTCCACACGGGTGGCCATGCCGACCTGGTGCTGCAGCATGTGCACCTCGCCCAGCACGCGGTGCTCCAGCGCCTCGGTGCAGCGCGCGTGCGACAGCGCGGCCCACAGCGCACCGCCCAGGTCCTGCGCGGCGGCCTCGGTCCACCACTGCGCCAGCGCGTCCACGTCCTTGCAGCGCGCGGCGCGCTGCAGCGGCACGGCGTAGCGCCGGTCCAGTTCCTTCTGCACCGCTTCGGCCAGCCGGCTGCGCTGCCGGCATTCGGCGATGACGCCGCAGTGCAGCTCGTAGTCGCTGGCGATGGTGCTGCCGCCGTGCACCTTGTCCGTGATCCGGCGCAGTGCGGCGATGGGCAGGCACACGCCGATGACGGGGCAGTGGGCGTGGCTGCCCAGTTCCCACAGGCGGCGCCGGCGCGAGCCGGAAGGCGGGGTTGGCTGCTGCTGCACGGGAAGCTCCTTCAGGGCGGGGCGCGTGCTGGCAACAGGCTGGCGGGGCCACGGGCGATGGAGTTTATTGAGAACAATTCTTATCTGCAAGCCACCCCACCGCCGCCTTGGACTTCATCGCGACGCCCGTCCCGGGCCAAGGCCGCTGCGTCGCGTCCGGGGCTGGACAGCCCTTCGGCGATCGGTGGGTTGTGCTGGTGGCGTTGTTCGTCAGGTCTTCCGTCGCCTGGCAATGCGCAAGGCGGCCCTCGAGGCGGCTGCCTGGCGATTGAAGCCGGTGCGCAGCGGCACCGCCGGCCGCCGTGGCGCTTGAAGGCGCCATGGCTGTGCGGCTAGGCGCCAACGAAGCAGCTACGCCATCAGCCGCTGTCGATCCCGCCTCCCGAGCCGGAACTCCGCCAGGCG
>CBIHPZ010000066.1:0-10998 GCA_966211865.1 uncultured Aquabacterium sp. | reverse complement strand
CCTTGATGCTGCCGGCCACCGAGGCCATGTTGATGATGGACCCCAGCCGGCCGCCGGCCGCCCGTTCCAGCATGCCGGGCAGGAAGGCCTTGATGGTGCGGTACTGCGAGCGCACGTTGAGCTCGAAGGCAAACGACCACTCGTCCTCGGTGCAGTCCAGCACCGTGCCCGCGTGCACGAAGCCGGCGCCGTTGAACAGCACGTCCACCGGGCCGGCGCTGGCAGCCGCCGCGGCGATGGCCGCCGGGTCGGTCACGTTCAGCACCTGCACGCGGCAGCCGCTTTCCGCGCGCAGCGCTTCCAGCGCGGCGGCGTTGATGTCGGTCGCCAGCACCTCGGCGCCTTCACGCACGAAGGCCAGCGCCACGGCGCGGCCGATCCCCTGGCCCGCGGCGGTGAGGAAAGCCGTCTTGCCGGCCAGCCGGCCGGTCGCTGCTGCAGTCACTGCATCTCTCCTTCTTCGTTCAGCACCAGCTGCACCTTGGTGCTGCGGTTGCGGTCCAGGGCCAGCTCGAAGGCGGCCTGCGCGTCCCGCAGCGGCAATTGCGCGGTGATCAGCGGCCGCACGTCCACGCGCCGGCTGCGGATGGCCTGCACCGCCCAGTCGAACTCCAGGTGCGCGCGGAAACAGCCGCGGTAGTCCAGCTCGCGCTGCATCAGGCTGTTGGCAGGGAACGGCAGCTCCGGCGGCAAGGTGCCCACCTGCACGATGCGGCCGCCGCGCTTCACCGCCGCCAGGCAGGTGGCCAGCGCCGACGGGTGGCCGGCGCATTCCAAGGTCACGTCGGCCATGTCGCTCAGTTCGGACGTTGGCACCTGGTCGCTGCGGATCACCTGGTCCGCGCCCACCTGCCGCGCGATGCCCAGCGCGCGGTCGTTGACGTCGCAGGCGATCACGCGCGCCGCCCCGGCCAGGCGCGCCGCCATCACCGCCATGCAGCCGATGGTGCCGGCGCCGGTGACCAGCACCGTCTCGCCCAGCACCGGGCCGGCGCGGTTCACCGCGTGCAGGCCGATGGACAGCGGCTCGGCGCAGGCGATCTCGCCGAGCGAAATGCCCGGCTCGTCCACCGCCGTCAGCTGCCGCTCACCCATCACGAAACGTGAGCGGAACATGCCCTGCGCGTGCGGGAACACGCTGGCGCTGCCGAGGAAGAACATCTTGCGGCACAGGTTGCCGCGGCCGGCGCTGCAGTAGTCGCAGCGGCCGCAGGGGTGGGATGGGTTCACCGCCACCTTCTGCCCCGGCTGCACGCGGGTGACGGCGCTGCCCACGGCCACCACGATGGCCGAAGCCTCGTGCCCCGGGCACAGCGGCTCGCGCACCGCGAAGGCACCGACGCGGCCGTGCTCGTAGTAGTGCATGTCCGAGCCGCAGATGCCGCCGGCGCCCAGCTTCAGCAGCACCTCGGTGGGCTGCAGTTCCGGCGGCTCCTGCGCTTCCAGCCGCAGGTCCAGCTTGCCGTGGATCATGCAGGCGAGGTTGCCCCACTGGTTGGCCATGGCTCTCAGGCTCCTTCGCGCTTCACGATGCGCGCGCCGGTGATCTGCTCCTGCGCCTCGACCAGCGACGGCACCAGCTTCTTGCCATGACCCAGCGCGCTGGCCAGCGCCAGCGACTGGTGCACCGCCTCGCCCACCAGCGTGGGCACCCCCAGCGATTCGGCCAGGTGCGTGTAGTAGCGGACGTCCTTGCGCGCGTTGTCCAGTTCAAACTTCAGGCCGCCCATGTCGCCCGTTAGCGTCTTGGCCATGGCCTGGAACAGGCCGTTGTTGACCGGCCCGGCGGAGATCAGCGCCACCAGCTGCGCCAGGTCCACGCCGGCCCGCTGGCCGACGGCGAAGGCCTCCGCCGTGGCTGTGCAGATCGACTGCGCAATGAAGTTGTTCAGGAGCTTGATGGTGTGGCCCGCGCCGGGCCCGCCGACGTGCAGCACGTTCTCGGCGAAGCAGCGCAAGACAGGTTCCAGGCGCTGGAACACGTCAGCGTCCGCACCGACCATGACGTTCAACCGCCCGGCTTCGGCTTCCACCGGCGTGCGCGCCAGCGGCGCGTCGACGAACACCGCGCCCGCCGAGGCCGCGTAGCCCCGCAGCCGCGCCGTGCTGTCCGGCTCGCTGGTCGAGCAATCGACGATCAGCTGCCCCGGCTTCGCCCCGGCCAGCACGCCGGCCTCGCCCAGCAGCACCGACTCGACCTGCGGCGAGCCGGTGACGCACACGAAGACGATGTCGCTTCCCTGCGCCAGCTTCGCGCCGGTGTCCACGCGCTGGGCGCCCGCGGCCAGCAGGTCGGCCACGCGCTCGGTGTTGTGGTGCACCGTCAGCGCCAGCGCATGGCCGCGCGCCAGCAGGTTCTTCGCCATGCCGTGGCCCATCAGGCCGGAGGCACCGACGAAGCCGATGCGGAGCTTGTCCGTGGCCGCTGCATTCATGGTTTATCCCCGTCCGACGTAAGGCATCTTCGTGGCCATCACGGTCGTGAACAGCACGTTGGCCGTCAACGGCAGCCGTGCCATGCCCAGGAAAGTGTCGACCACCGCACCCATGTCCATGCGCGGCTCGGGCCGGATGCTGCCGTCGGCCTGCGGCACGCCCTGCACCATCTTCTCGGTCATGTCGCTGGCCACGTTGCCGATGTCGATCTGGCCCACCGCGATGTCGTACGGCCGGCCGTCCAGCGCGGCCGTCTTCGTGAGGCCCGTGATGGCGTGCTTGGTCGCCGTGTAGGCGATGGAGCCCGGCCGCGGCGCGTGCGCCGAGATCGAACCGTTGTTGATGATGCGGCCGCCCTGCGGCGACTGCGCACGCATCAGCTTGAAGGCCTGCGACAGGCAGAAGAAGGCGCCGTTCAGGTTGATGTCGACGGCTTCCCGCCAGGAGAGCGGGTCCAGCTCGTCCGGCGTGGTCGGCTTCAATGAAATGCCGGCGTTGTTGAACAGCAGGTCCAGGCGGCCGAAGCGCGTCTTGATCTCGGCGAACAGCGCGGCCACCGATTCCTCGTCGGCGACGTTGCAGGGGATGGCGGTGGCGCGGGCGCCGGCCTCGCCGGCGGCTGCAATGGCGGCGTTCAGCGTCTCCAGCCGGCGGCCGGTGAAGACGACCTGCCAGCCGTCCTTCAACAGGCCGGTGGCACAGGCCTGGCCGATGCCGGAGCCGGCGCCGGTGACGAGGGCGATACGGGGCGATGTCATGTCCATTCCTTTTGGAAGCTAGTGGTTGTCCTTCGGGACGAACGCACCGCGCTGGCCGCGCAGGAAGTCGAGATCCGCCCCTTCGTCGGCCTGCAGCACGTGGTCGACGTAGAGTTTCCAATAGCCGCTGGACAGGCGCGGTTCGGGCGCCGCCCAGGCCGCACGGCGCCGCTCCAGTTCGGCGTCATCCACATGCAGGTGCAGCGACCGCTTCGGCACGTCCAGGGTGATCAGGTCGCCGTTCTTCACCAGCGCCAGCGGGCCGCCGGCCGCCGCTTCCGGCGCGGTGTGCAGCACCACGGTGCCGTAGGCGGTGCCGCTCATGCGCGCGTCGCTGATGCGCACCATGTCGGTGATGCCCTTGCGCAGGATCTTCGGCGGCAGCGGCATGTTGCCCACCTCGGCCATGCCGGGGTAGCCCTTGGGGCCGCAGTTCTTCAGCACCAGGATGCAGGTCTCGTCCACGTCCAGCGCCTCGTCGTCGATGCGGGCGTGGAAGTCGTCGGAGTCCTCGAACACCACGGCGCGGCCGGTGTGCACCATCAGCGCCGGCGTCGCGGCACTGGGCTTGATCACCGCGCCGCGCGGCGCCAGGTTGCCGCGCAGCACCGCAATGCCGGCCTTGTCCTTGAACGGCTGGTCCACCGTCTTGATCACCCGCGGGTCGAAGTTCTCGGCGCCGGCGATGTTCTCCCCCATGCTGCGTCCATTGACCGTTATGACGTCCTGGTGCAGCAGGTGGCGGATCTCCTTCATCACCGCGGGCAGGCCGCCGGCGTAGCAGAAGTCTTCCATCAGGTGCTCGCCCGAGGGCTGCAGGTTCACCAGGCACGGCAGCTCGCTGCCCAGGCGGTCGAAGTCGTCGATGCTGAGCGGCACACCGAGCCGGCCGGCGATGGCGATCAGGTGGATCACCGCGTTCGTGCTGCCACCGATCGCCGCCAGCGTGCGGATGGCGTTCTCGAAGGCCTCGCGGGTCAGGATCTGCCCGATCTTCACGTCTTCATGCACCAGGCCCACGATGCGGCGCCCCGCCTCGCGCGCCAGCACGTTGCGGCGACCATCCACCGCGGGGTAGGCCGCGTTGCCCGGCAGGCCGATGCCCAGGGCCTCGACCATCGAGGCCATGGTGCTGGCCGTGCCCATGGTCATGCAGTGGCCGTGGCTGCGGTGCATGCAGCTTTCGGCCTCGAAGAAGTCCTGCAGCTTCAAGGTGCCGGCGCGCACCTGCTCGCTCATGCTCCACACGCCGGTGCCGGAGCCCAATTGCTGGCCGCGCCATTTGCCGTTCAGCATCGGGCCGCCGGACACGCCGATGGTCGGCAGGTTGGCACTCGAGGCGCCCATCAGCAGCGCGGGCGTGGTCTTGTCGCAGCCGAAGAGCAGCACCACGCCGTCGATGGGGTTGCCGCGGATGCTTTCCTCGACATCCATGCTGGCCAGGTTGCGGTACAGCATGGCGGTGGGGCGCAGCAGCGTTTCGCCGAGCGACATCACCGGGAATTCCAGCGGGAAACCGCCGGCTTCGTAGACGCCGATCTTGACCTGCTCGGCCAGGGTGCGGAAGTGCGAGTTGCAGGGCGTCAACTCGCTGAAGGTGTTGCAGATGCCGATGACCGGCCGTCCGTCGAACTGGTCGTGCGGCACGCCCTTGCCCTTGACCCAGCTGCGGTAGGCAAAGCCATCGCGGTCCTGGCGGCCAAACCACTGCTGGCTGCGCAGGGTCTTCGGGTCCTTCTTGGGTGTCGAACTCATGGGTGCTGGCTTTCCCGGGGCTGGCGTCACGGCCGTCAGGCATATTATGGTATGACGATTGAGCCGCGACTGGGGTGGAACCCGAAGGCGCCGCCAGGATGGCTACGACACGACCACGTGATGCGAGGAAACACGGATGAGCAAGCCCGAGGTGCTGGCGGTGGCAAAGCTGTCGCCGCTGCTGCAGCCACAACTGGAAGCCGCGTTCACGGTGCATGACCGGCTGCACCAGACCGACCCCGCCGCGCTGGCTGAAGCCGCGCCGCGCATCCGCGCCATCGTGGGCAGCGGTGAATCGAAGATCCCCGCCGAACTGATGGCGCAATTGCCCGGGCTGCAGGTCATTTCCATCATGGGTGTGGGCTACGACGGCGTGGACGTGGCCGCGGCCAAGGCCCGCGGCGTGGTGGTGACGCACACGCCGAATGTGCTGAACGACGACGTGGCCGACCTGGCCCTGGGCCTGATGCTGGCCGCCGCGCGGCAGCTGCCGGCGGCCGACCGCTACGTGCGCGAAGGCCACTGGACCGGCGGCCCGATGCCGCTGGCGCGCAAGATGTCCGGCGCGCGGCTGGGCCTGGTGGGCATGGGCCGCATCGGCCAGGCCATCGCGCAGCGCGCCGCGGCCTTCGGCATGCCCATTGCCTACACCGCGCGCAGTGCCAAGGCCGCTCTGCCCTACCGTTATTTTCCGGACGCACGAACGCTGGCTGCGGACAGCGACTTCCTGGTCGTCATCACGCCCGGGGGCGCCGGCACGCGCAAGCTGATCGACGCCGAGGTCCTCAAGGCCCTGGGTCCGCAAGGCATCCTCGTGAACGTGGCGCGCGGATCGGTGGTGGACGAGGCCGCGCTGGTCCAGGCGCTGGAGGACGGCACCATTGCCGGCGCCGGGCTGGACGTGTTCGAGAACGAACCCCACGTGCCGGAACGCCTGCGCGCGCTGCCCCACGTGGTGCTGGCGCCGCACATCGGCAGCGCCACCGGCCAGACGCGGCAGGCCATGGCCGACCTGGCCTTCAACAACCTGCGCGCGCACTTTGCCGGAGAGCCGGTGCTGACCCCCGTTCCGGAGTGCCAGGCCGACACCTGACGCGCCTGCCGCATTCCGCCCACGTACGGCCGCGCCCACCCCGGGTAAGCCCGCAATGCCGGACTGCGCAATCATCATACGATAAGACCACGAGCCCCGGCGCTCGACAGCAATCACCAGGAGACAGCCAGATGCGTTTCACCACATGGATCACCGGCGCCTTGGTTGGCGCCGGCTTGGCGGTAGCGGGCCCGGCCATGGCCCAGGAAAAGCTCACCGTGTGGTGGGTCAAGGGCTTCTACAAGGCGGAAGACGACGCGCTCTTCGCCGCCATCAAGAAGTTCGAGGAAAAGAACAAGGGCATCAAGGTCGAGCTGTCGCAATACCCGGTGCAGGACATGATCCCGAAGACCGTGTCCGCGCTCGATTCCGGCAGCCCGCCGGACGTGGCTTACGCCGACGTCTACGATTTCCAGGTCACCGCCAAGTGGGCCTATGACGGCAAGCTGGAAGACATCACCAGCGTCATCGATCCCATTCGCGCGCGCTTCGAGCCGCACGCGCTGTCCACCACCTTCCTCTACAACGACCAGACCAAGTCGCGCGCGTATTACGCCTTCCCCATCAAGCAGCAGACCATGCACATCCAGTACTGGAAGGACATGCTCGCTGAAGCCGGGTTCAAGGAAAGCGACATCCCGACCACCTGGAAGGAATACTGGAACTTCTGGTGCGACAAGGTGCAGGCCGGCTACCGCCAGAAGACCGGCAACCGCGGCTTCGGCATCGGCATGCCGCTGGGCGTGGATTCCAGCGATTCGTTCTATTCGTTCCTGACCTTCATGGACGCGTACAACGTGAAGCTGGTGAACGACAGCGGCAAGCTGCTGGTCGACGATCCCGCCGTGCGCCAGGGACTGATGAATGCGCTGAGCGACTACTCGTCGGTGTATTCGAAGGGATGCTCGCCGCCGTCGTCCACCAGCTGGAAGGACCCGGACAACAACGTGGCCTTCCACAACAAGACCACGGTGCTGACGCACAACGCGACGATCTCCATCGCCGCGAAGTGGCTGGACGACATGAACAACGCCACGCTGACGGATGCGCAGCGCGCCACCGCCCGGGCCAACTACACCGAGAAGATCGCGACCGCCGGCTTCCCCAACAAGCCCGACGGCAGCAAGATGGTCTACCGCGCCGCGGTGAAGACCGGCGTGATCTTCAAGGACGCGAAGAACAAGGCCGCCGCGAAGAAGTTCGTCGCCTTCCTGCTGGATGAAGCGAACCTGACGCCCTATGTGGAAGGATCGCTCGGCCGCTGGTTCCCGGTGACCAAGCAGGCGCAGCAGAGCCCGTTCTGGAAGAGCGACCCGCACCGCCTGGCCGTCTACAACCAGTTCATGAATGGCACGACGCCGTTCGAATTCACCAAGAACTACAAGTTCACGGTGCTGAACAACGAGAACGTCTGGGCCAAGGCGATGAACCGCATCCTGAATGAGAAGGTGCCGGTGGACAAGGCGACCGATGAACTGATCGCCCGCATCAAGGCGGTGGCCACGAACTGAGCCTGGGGCGCCTGTCGGGCGCCCTTCCTTCCATGAGCACCATCGCCGCCCCCGCCACGACCAACCTAGCGCCTGAACGACGCGGCCTCAGCCCGTGGCAGTTCTGGGGCCGTGCGCTGGTGCTGCCCTACCTGGCCGTCTTCCTCGTCTTCGTGCTGTACCCGGTCGGCTACGGGCTGTGGCTGGCGCGGCATCCCGCCAGCTACGTCAAGCTCTTCGACGACCCCATCTTCTTCCGCTCCGCGGTCAACACCGTCGTGTTCCTGGTGGTCGCGATCAACCTGAAGATGGCGATTGCGCTGCTGCTGTCGGGCTTCTTCGTGCAGGCGCGCTGGTGGATCAAGATCCTCTCGGCGCTGTTCATCCTGCCGTGGGCGGTGCCGTCCATTCCCACCATCCTGTCGGTGCGCTTCATGCTCAACCCGGAATGGGGCGTGATCAACAGCACCATCTTCCGGCTCACCGGGCTCGACGGACCGAACTGGCTCAACGACCCCACGCTGGCGCTCGGCTTCTCGATGCTGATGCACATCTGGAAGTCGCTGCCCTTCTGGACACTCATCCTCGTCGCCGGCCGGCTCGCAATTCCGGCTGAACAGTACGAAGCGGCCTCGGTCGACGGCGCCACCGGCTGGCAGAAGTTCCGCTTCATCACCTGGCCGTCGATGCGCACGCTCTACCTCACGTCCACCATCCTTTCGATGATCTGGACCCTGGGCGATTTCAACTCGGTCTACCTGCTCACCGGCGGCGGCCCGGCGGATTTGACGCACGTGCTGGCCACGCTGGGCATCCGCTATCTGCGCCTGGACCAGGTGGACCTGGCGATGGCCTCCATCGTCGTGGCGCTGCCACTGGTGTTGCCGCTCGTCTATTTCATGATGAAGAGGCTGTCCAAATGAAATGGACACCCAAGGCCATTGCCGCTGAAGCCAGGCTGCTGTTGATCGGCATCCCGGTCCTGCTGTGGACGCTGGTGCCGGTCTACCACCTGTTCCTGTTCGCGATTTCGGAACGCGATTCGGCCACCTCCGGCCGGCTGTGGCCCAAGGACCCCACGCTGCAGAACTTCCGCACCGTCTTCCACCAGCAGCACTTCTACCTGGACCACTTCTGGCTGCAGATGTGGAATTCGCTGCTGATCGCGGTCTCGGTGGGCGCCATCACGCTCTTCGTCGCCACCGCCGCGGCCTTCGCGATCAGCCGGCTGAAGGTGGCGGGCGGCCGCTGGGTGATGAACCTGGCGCTCTTCACCTACTTCATCCCGGCCGCCTTCCTCGCGGTGCCCATGTACAAGACCATGGGCCTCTATGGCCTGCTGAACAGCCAGTGGGCCCTCATCCTGGCGATGGTGACGATTGCCTCCCCGTATTGCATCTGGGTGCTGAAGCAGGCGTCGGACAAGCTGCCCTGGGAACTGGACGAGGCGGCGCGCATCGACGGCGCCACGCCGCTGCAGCTCTTCCGCCTGGTGTACCTGCCGCTGATGCTGCCTTCGCTGGTGGCCGTGGGCACCTATTCGCTGCTGCTGGCCTGGAACGAGTACCTCTACGCCTTCCTGCTGCTGTCCAACGACCGCAGCGTGACCCTGGCGGTGGCGCTGGGCAACTTCCTGGCGGCCGACGATTCGCCCTGGGAGCTGCTGATGGCCACGGGCCTGATCTACGCCCTGCCGCCGGCGGCGATCTACTACGCCTTCAAGCGCTACATGGTCTCCGGACTCACCGCGGGCGCCGTCAAGTCATGATCTTCTAACTGGTTAAATAGATGGCAGCCGTCTCCTTCCGAAACATCCAGAAGACCTACGCCGGCAAGGTCAAGGTCATCCACGGCATCGGCTTCGACATCACCGACGGTGAATTCGTCGTGCTCGTCGGCCCATCAGGCTGCGGCAAATCCACCCTGCTGCGCATGCTGGCCGGGCTGGAAGAGATCACCGACGGCGAGATCGTCATCGACGGCAAGGTCGTCAACGAGCTCGAATCCAAGGACCGCGACATCGCGATGGTGTTCCAGAGCTACGCGCTCTACCCCCACATGACCGTGCGCGACAACATGGCCTTCAGCCTGAAGCTGCGCAAGGCCGACCGGAAGGTGATCGACGAGCGCGTGTCCAACGCCGCCCGCATCCTGAACCTGGACGCGCTGCTGGAACGTTATCCGCGCGAACTGTCCGGCGGCCAGCGCCAGCGCGTGGCCATGGGCCGCGCCATCGTGCGCGACCCCAAGGTGTTCCTGTTCGACGAGCCGCTGTCCAACCTGGACGCCAAGCTGCGCGTGGCGATGCGCGCCGAGATCAAGGCCCTGCACCAGCGGCTGAAGACCACCACCGTCTACGTCACCCACGACCAGATCGAGGCGATGACCATGGCCGACCGCATCGTGGTCATGCACGACGGCATCGTCGAGCAGATCGGCACGCCGCTGGAGCTGTTCGACCGGCCGGGCAACCTCTTCGTCGCGCAGTTCATCGGCTCGCCGGCGATGAACGTGTTCGCCGGAAAGCTGGCCGCCACCGACGACGGCCTGGCGGTGGATGCGCTGGGCGCGCGCTGGCCGCTGCCGCACGGCATTGGCGGCGCGCCCGGGCAGGCGGTGCATTACGGCATCCGCCCGACGGACCTGACGCTGGCCGCGCATGGCATACCGGCCAAAGTGGTCGTCGTCGAGCCCACCGGCGCCGAGACCGAGCTGCTGCTGAAGGTGGGCGACACCTCGCTCACGGTGGTGATGCACGGCCGCACCGCCGCCCAGCCGGACGACACGGTGCACCTGGCGGTGGATGCGGCGAAGGCCCATGTCTTCGACGGCGCCAGCGGCCGCCGCCTGGACTGAAGCGGCTGTGTCCGGCGGTCATGCGCTCCAGGTGGTCGTGATGGGCGTCAGCGGCTGCGGCAAGTCCACCCTGGCGCAGGCCTTGGCCAATGCGCTGGCGGTGGACTTCATCGAAGGCGACGACCTGCACCCGGCGGCCAACGTGCAGCGCATGCGCGCCGGCATTGCGCTGACGGATGCCGACCGCGAACACTGGCTCGCCACCATCGGCGCCCGGCTGGGCGCGGCGCATGCGCAGGGCCGTGGCGTCGTCGTGGCCTGCTCGGCGCTGAAGCGGCGCTACCGCGACCAGCTGCGCCGCCATGCACCGGCGCTGCGGCTGGTGCACCTGCATGGCGATGCCTCGCTGCTGGCCGAGCGCATGAACCTGCGAAGCGGCCACTACATGCCGCCTTCGCTGCTGCCCAGCCAGCTGGAAACCCTTGAACTGCCCACACCGGACGAGGACGCCGTGGCGCTGGACATCCGGATGCCGCCCGCCCGCCAGATCGAACAGGCGCTGAACGCGCTGGGAGCCGCCGCCGCATGATCGACGCCAGCACGTTTCGCTTGGATGGGCGCCTGGCGCTGGTCACCGGTTCGTCCGCGGGCATCGGCCTGGCGCTGGCGC
>CBIHPZ010000065.1:0-11043 GCA_966211865.1 uncultured Aquabacterium sp. | reverse complement strand
GCGCGGCGGCCTACTCGCCGGCCAAGTACGGCATCCTCACCGAGCTGCTGCCGCCTTCGCAGCTGGTCAAGGCCAACGGCTGGATCGAGGGGCTGACCATCGCCTCCATCATCCTGGGCATCCTGCTCGGCGGCCAGCTGGTGGGCCCGCGCATCGCGCCCATGCTGCTGGGCATCGACCTGCCGATGATCGACACCGGCATCGACACCGCGCCCGAGGCCGCCATCTCGACCATGGTGCTGCTGTACATCGTGGCCGCGGTCTTCAACCTGTACATCCCGCGCACCGAGGCCCCGCTGCAGCCGCTGGCGTCCAACCCGGGTGAACTGGTGCGCGACTTCTCGCAGTGCAACGCGCGCCTGTGGGGCGACAAGCTGGGCCAGATCTCGCTCGCCACGACGACGATGTTCTGGGGCGTGGGCGGCAACCTGCGCATCATCGTCTTCCCCTGGGCCGCGGCGGCGCTGGGCTACACGACGACACAGGCGTCCTCGCTGGCCGGCGTGGTGTCGGTCGGGGTGGCGGTGGGCGCGGTGCTGGCGTCCCTGCGCATGCGGCTGGACCGCGCCACGGCGGTGATCCCGCTGGGCGTGGTGATGGGGCTGCTGGTGATCGGGCTGAACGTGATCCGCGACGTCTGGGTCGCGGTGCCCTTCCTGATGCTGCTGGGCGCGGCCGGCGGCTTCCTGGTGGTGCCGATGAACGCGCTGCTGCAGCACCGCGGCCACAACCTGATGGGCGCCGGCCGCTCCATCGCCGTGCAGAACTTCAACGAGCAGGCCTGCATCCTGGGCCTGGGCGCGTTCTACACCGGCATGGTCAAGCTGGGCCTCTCGGCCTTCACCGCCATCGCGGTGTTCGGCCTGGTGGTGGCGAGCACGATGTGGCTGATCGGCCGCTGGCATGCACGCAACTGCGTGACGCACCGCGACGAGGTCGAGCGCCTGCTCGCCATCGCCCGCAGCGACAAGCACTGATGTCATCCATCGCCGGTTCGGGAACGCTGGGCCACGACCGGCGCGGCCTGGCTGCGCTGGCACTGGTCTTCAACGCGTTCACCTGGGGCGTCTCCTGGTGGCCGTTCCGGCAGCTGGAAGCGGCCGGGCTGCACCCGCTGTGGCAGACCGCCATCACCTTCACGGTGGCCGTCGCCGGGCTGCTGGCGGTGCGCCCCGCGGCCCTGGCCGAGGTGCTGCGCACGCCGGTGCTGTGGGTGCTGGCCGTGGCCGCCGGCACCACCAACGCCTGCTTCAACTGGGGCGTGACCATCGGCGACGTGGTGCGCGTGGTGCTCTTGTTCTACCTGATGCCCCTGTGGGCCGTGCTGCTGGCGCGGCCGCTGCTGGGCGAACGCATCCACCCGCCGGCCGTGCTGCGCATCGCGCTGGCGCTGGCCGGCGCGCTGATCGTGCTGTGGCCGGCCGGCGGCGCCGTGGACCTGCGGCTGACGCTGCCGGACGTGCTGGGCCTGGTCGGCGGCTTCAGCTTCGCGCTGAACAACGTGATGCTGCGGCGCGAGGCCCGGCGCAGCGAGCATGCCCGCGCGCTGGCGATGTTCGCCGGCGGCGCGTTGATGGCGCTGGCGTTCGCGCTGGGGCAGTCTGCCTCGGGTGCGGTCCCGTTGCCGCCCGCACCGGCCTTCGGCTGGATCGCCGGCACGGTGCTGCTGGCGGCCTTGTTCATCGCATCGAACCTGGCGTTGCAGTTCGGCGCCGCACGCCTGCCCGCGCAGGTGACGGCGGTGATCATGCTGACCGAGGTGGTGTTCGCCAGCGTCTCCGCCGTCGCACTGGGCGCCGGGGTGCTGGATGGCCGAACCGCGCTGGGTGGCGCGCTCATCCTGGGTGCGGCGGCGCTGGCGGCGCTGCGGCGCTGAGGCCGCCCACCGCGGCTGGCTCAGCGGCTGGCTCAGCGGCTGGATCGGCGGCAAAGCGCCGCGCGCTTACTCGGTCGCGGGCACCGGCAGCTCCGGTCCGCGCGTCAGGCCCTGCCCGACCAGCCAGCGGTCGAGCTGCTCGAAATCCAGCGGCTTGCCGAGGTGGATGTCGGCCCCGGCCAGCGTGCTGCGCACCCGGTCGACCGGATCGTGGAAGGCGGACACCACCGCCAGCTGCGGCGGCCGGCCGCCCGGGTGCACGTGGCGGTGCTTGATCTGCTGGCACAGGGCCAGCCCGTCCAGATCGCTGTGCGGCCCCAGGTCGACGTCGATGAAGACGAAGCCGAAGACGTTGGTGGACAGCAGCTCCAGCGCGCGGCCGCTGGTGTGGGCCCAGTCGGTGGCCAGGCCGTAGCGCTGCAACTGCCGGTCGAGGAAATGCAGCGCCAGCTCGCTGTCGTCCACCAGCAGCGCGCGCTTCAGCGGCTGCGGGCGCAGCGCGGCCTCGCGGCGCTGGCGCGAGGCCTCGGCCGCGGCGCGGCGGTCTTGCGGCGTGCGGGTGCGTTCCTCGTCCGCGGCGCGCCGGGTGGGCGACGGCAGCGCCTTGCCGATGGTGGTGGGCCGCAGGTGGGCGTGGCCCGGGGACATCAGCGGCAGCGGGCCGCTGCTCGGCGCGTCGCGCAGGGCCACCAGCGCGTCCAGCTCGCGCAGCACGTGCACCGGGTCGATGGGCCGCATCATCCAGCTGGCCGCGCCCTCGGGACCCTGGGCGCCGATGAACACCGCATCGGCAATGCGGCCGAGCGCCTGCAGCAGCTCGGGCACGCCGGACTGGTCGGCATCGGCGACGACGAAGCGCGCCTCGTCGACGTCCAGCACGTGCACGTACTGCGGGCTGCGGCGCACCGCCAGCCGGAAGTACGACGCCAGCGCATTGCGTTCAAAGGCACTGAAGCCGAGCAATGCCACTGGAATCGGAACGGAGCTCACGAAGGGAGGAATGGGGAAGGAGGGTGGTTCGACGGGGGGCCCGCATCCTCCGTGGCGGCGGGCGCCGCGTCAACAGAAGGCGGTGCCGGCCCGGGGATAACATGCCACGGCCATGTCGGCTGGCCTTGCGCGGAGTGTGTCAGCAATGTCTGAACAAAGCATCGGTGATTTTGACGCTCGCACCATCGACGGCCAGGCCGTCAAGCTCTCGCAGTACGCGGGCAAGGTGCTGCTGATCGTCAACACGGCCAGCGCCTGCGGCTTCACGCCGCAGTTCGGCGGGCTGGAAAAGCTGTGGGAGCGCTACAAGGACCAGGGCCTGGTGGTGTTGGGCTTCCCCAGCAACGAGTTCGGCGGCCAGGACCCGGGCAGCAACGACGAGATCGCGTCCTTCTGCCAGCTGAACTACGGCGTCAGCTTCCCGATGATGGCCAAGATCGAGGTCAACGGCCGCGGCGCGCACCCGCTGTACCAGTGGCTGACGAAGGAGGCGCCGGGCTTCCTGGGCACGCAGGCCATCAAGTGGAACTTCACCAAGTTCCTGATCGGCCGCGACGGCCGGGTCATCAAGCGCTACGCCCCGCAGGACGCGCCGGAGAAGCTGGCCGGCGACATCGAGGCCGCGCTGGCGGCCTGAGGTTCGGACGGGGCAGGCCGGGGCCGGCAGCCCTCAGGGCCCGGGCGCGGCCCCCGCCGCGGGCACCTTCAGCCGCCGCCGGATGCGCGACAGCGCCACGTTGGTGATGCCCAGATAGCTGGCGATCTGGTGCAGCGGCAAACGCCGCGCCAGCTCCGGCTCGGCCGCGATGAAGGCCTGGTAGCGCTGCTCGGCGCTGTCCATCAGCAGCGTGGCCTCGCGCCGCGCCAGCGTGGCCATGCTGGTGGCCAGCGCGTCCATCAGCACCGCCTGCACCGCCGGGTGCCGGACCTGCCACTGCAGCAGCACGGCGTGCGGCAGCTCGACGACGAGGCTGTCCTCCACCGCCTCGATCGCGAACGGTGAGGGCTGGGCCACGTGCGACGGCGGGGCGCCGACCCAGTGGCGCTCGGGATGGAAACCGCGGTTGCGCTCGCGGCCCTCGGCATCGGTGAAGCAGCTGCGCAGCAGGCCCTGCTCGATGAACCAGGCGCGGTCCATCGGTGCGCCGATGGCCTGCAGCAGCGCCCCACGCGCCAGCGGCTGGCGGCGCAGCGACAGCCAGGCCTCGCTCAGGCGCTGGTCGCGGGCGAGCCAGTCGAGGAAGCCGGGGCCGCAGGCCAGGCACTCGTCCGTCATGGTGAACCTCGGTTAATGCGCGCCAAGCCGGCTGCCGCCAGCATCGCACCGTCCTTCAACGATGGAGCATACCGATGACCCGATGGAACCTGCCGCACCTGCTGCTGCTGGCGGCGCTGGCGCCGGCAGTCTGGGCCGCGCACGCCTGGCACTGGCCGCCCGCGCTGGTGCTGGCCGCGGCCACGCTGGCGATGCTGGCCTGGCTGATCGGCGCCGAGCGCTGGTGGCCGCACCGCGCCGACTGGCGCCCCGGCGCGGCCGACCTGCGGCGCGACGGCGCGTTCCTGGGCGTGAACGCCGTGGTCGACACCGGCGCGTCGGTGGTGCTGCACGGCGCGGCGATCACGCTGGCCGCCGCCGGCCTCGGCAGCGGCTGGGCCGGTGCGCTGCCCGCCTGGGTGCAGTGGCCGCTGGCCGTGGCCATCGGCGAACTGGGGCCGTACTGGCTGCACCGCTGGGCGCACCGCGGCGGCTGGGGCTGGCGGGTGCACGGCGTGCACCACCGGCCGGAAGCGCTGCATGCCAGCAACAACCTCACCACGCACCCCGTCAACGTCGTGTGGAACCGCGTGTCGCGGGCGCTGCCGTGGCTGCTGCTGGGCTTCGATGCCGAGGTGCTGCTGGCCGCGTCGCTGTTCATCCAGGCGCAGTCGTTCGCCACCCACGCCAACGTGGCCGGCACCCTGGGCCCGCTGGCGCGCCTGATCGGCAGCGCCGAGGCCCACCGCTGGCACCACAGCACGGTGCTGGCCGAAGCGCGCAACTTCAGCACCGCCATCCCGCTGTGGGACCAGCTCTTCGGCACCTGGTACCTGCCGCCGCGGCCGGGGCCGGAGCGCGTCGGCATCGCCGGGGCGGGCAGCCAGTGGCCGGCCACCACCGACTGGCGGCGCCTGCTTCTGGCACCGGTGTGCCGGCGCTGCGCGGCTTGAAGGCGCCCGGCACACGGCGGAAGCGGCGCGCGCGGCCGCGCGGGCCGCCCGCGCTCAACCGGCCCGGCCCGGCGCAGCGGCCGGCACCCGCAGGCCGCCGTAGACGATGCGCAGCCGGCCCTGCGCCTGCAGGCGCTGCAGCCACTGGTTGACCGTCTGGCGCGACAGCCCCGCCAGCGCCGCCAGTTCAGCCTGGGTGGTGCGCACCAGGCACGCGCCGTCCGCTTCCACGGGCCCGGCGCGGCCCGCGTCACGCAGCTGCGCCAGCGCGATCGACAGGCGCTCGCCCGCCGACAGCTGGCGCGAGGCCTGCAGCAGGCGCAGCGTGCCATCGTGGCGCTGCGCGAACTCCGCCATCAGCGCGCGGCCGAAGCCGGGCAGGCGGTCCATCAGGCATTCATAGGCCGTGGGGCCGATCACCAGCACCTGACTGGCCTGTCGGGCGACCGCCTCGTAGCTGCTGGGCTGGCCGCCGGCCAGCGCGGCCAGGCCGAAGAGCCGCCCCGGTGGCGCCACCTCGATCGTCGACACGGCGCCATCGACCGCGCCGAAGCGCAGGTCCATCTCGCCCTCCACCACGCCGTACAACGCGCGCGCGGCCGTCCCCTGCGCGAACAGCGTGGCCCCGGCGGCGAGGCGGCGCACGCGGCAGTGGCGAGCGGCCTCGGACAGCACCGGCGCGCCGGCAGGCAGCGCCAGCGCGGGAAAGTTGCCGCCGAGCAGGAGGCGCAGTGCGGCCAGCGGGGAGCTCATCAGCACCCACCCGGCCGACGGCAGGGCACCGCGCGGCCACCGGGCGCGGTGAACCAGGCGAGCGAGGCGAACGTCATGCGCCGGCATTGTCGGGTGCCCGACAAATTCCGCCGCGACGCGGCGTTAGGCTGGCGCTGCAACTGGCCGGAGGCCGAGCATGAACGTCCCCCAAGCACCTGCGCGCACCGATGTCACCGCCCCGGGCGCCGGCGCGGCGTCGCCTGACGAGCGGCGCCGGCAGTTCCTGCGCTTTGCCGACACCGAGTGCAGCGAAGACCCGCTGTACGTCGTGCTGTGCCGCTTGCTGGCCGAGCGGCCGTCCGCGCTGGCGCTGCTGGACGGCGCCGCGCGCACCCAGCAGCGGCCCAACCTGCTGCTGGCCGCCCTCCATGAACGCGTGCTGGCCGGTGCCGGTGGCGCGGTGGCCGCCTGGTACCCCAGTGCCGGCGGCGCCCGCGGTGCCGACGATCCCGCGCTGCCCGCGGCCCTGGACGAGCTGTTGTCACGCGAACGCGCCGCCCTCGCCGCCCACTGCGCAGAACGCGCCACGCAGACCAACGAGGTCGGCCGCTGCGCCGTGCTGTGGCCGGCGCTGGCGCAGGTCGCCGCCGCCACCGGCGGCCGGCCGCTGGCGCTGCTGGACTTCGGCTGCAGCGCGGGGCTCAACCTGGGCGTGGACCGCTACCGCTACGACCACGGCGGCGAACGCTGGGGCAGCGACGACCCCGCCGCACCGCTGATCGCCTGCCACCCCGTCCACGGCATGCCGCCGCCCCGGCTGGCGCCGGCCGTCGTCACCCGACGGCTGGGCATCGATCCGGCGCCGGTGAACCTGCACGACGCCGCCGCACTGCGCTGGCTGCGCGCCTGCCTGTGGCCGCACGACCGCGCGCGCCGCGAACGCTTCGACGCCGCGGCCACCATCGTGCGGGACGCCGGCTGGCCGGTGCGCGCCGAACCCGACTGCACGGCGGCCATCGAGCCCTGGCTGGACGCCCTGCCCGCCGGCGTGCAGCCGGTGGTCTTCAACAGCTGGGTGCTCGCCTACTTCACGCCCGACGAACGGGCCGCTCACATTGCGCGCATGCAAGACCTGGTGGCACGGCGCGGCATCGCCTGGTTGAGCGCCGAAGGGCCTGGCCTGCTGCTGGGCGAAGCGCCCGCCGCGCCGGCGGCGGACGAGCGCGTCAGCGCGGCGGAACTGGCCAACGCGACGCTCTGGTGGCTGAGCCTGCCTGGCGCGCCGGCCCGCCTCGTCGCGCGCAGCCACGCCCATGGCCGCTGGGCGCACTGGACCCCCGCCACCTGAAGCGCCCGCCAGGCCGCTGGGCCGCCCGCCCAGCCGCGGGGCCGCCGGGAAGCGCGCCCTCGCCCCGCACAGCGCGAAAACACCGCGTGCGCGCCCAGCGCCGCATCGGTCGATGCCCACACGGCATGCCGGCGCGCGAAACGAGCGCTCGATAATCGCCGCTTCTCCACCGGAGCCCCCTTTCATGTTCCAGCACATCACGCCCTATGCGGGCGATCCGATCTTTGCGCTCGTCGATGCCTACAACGCCGACCCGCGGCCGCAGAAGGTCAACCTGTCCATCGGCATCTACTTCGACGAGCAAGGCCGCCTGCCGGTGCTCGACAGCGTGAAGGCCGCCGAGGCGCAGATCCTGGCCGCCGACGGTCCGAAGCCCTACCTGGCGATGGAAGGCTCGGCCGAAGCCCGCCGCGAGGTGCAGAAGCTGCTGCTGGGCGATAACCACCCCGCCATCGCCGCCGGCCGCGTCGCCACGCTGCAGACGGTCGGTTCCTCCGGCGGCCTGAAGGTCGGCGCCGACTTCCTGAAGACCTGGCTGCCCGAGGCGCAGGTGTGGGTCAGCGACCCGACCTGGGACAACCACCGCTCGATGTTCGAGGGCTCGGGCTTCAAGGTGAACACCTACCCGTACTACGACGCCGCCACCGGCGGCGTGCGCTTCGAGGCCATGCTGGACACCCTGCGCGGCCTGCCGGCGCGCAGCATCGTGCTGCTGCATGCCTGCTGCCACAACCCCACCGGCGTGGACCTGACCGCCGCGCAGTGGGACGCGCTGATCCCCGTGCTGCGTGAACGCGAGCTGCTGCCCTACCTCGACCTGGCCTACCAGGGCTTCGGCGACGGCATCGCCGAAGACGCCTACGCCGTGCGCGCGATGGCCGATGCCGGCATCACCTACTTCATCGCCAACTCGTTCTCCAAGAGCATGAGCGTGTACGGCGAGCGCTGCGGCGCGCTGTCCGCCGTGTGCGCCGACAAGGCCGAGGCCGACCTGGTGATGGGCCAGCTGCGCTTCACCGTGCGCCGCATCTATTCCAGCCCGCCGATGCACAGCGCGCAGATCGTCGCCCGCGTGCTGGGCGACGCGAAGCTGCGTGCGATGTGGGAAGGCGAGCTGGCGCAGATGCGCGAGCGCATCGCCCGCATGCGCCGCGCGCTGCACGACCGCCTGGTGGCGCGCGTGCCCGGCCGCGACTTCGGCTACTTCCTGACCCAGCGCGGCATGTTCAGCTACACCGGCCTCTCCGCCGCGCAGGTCGACCGCCTGCGCGAGGAGCATGCCGTCTACCTCATCCGCTCGGGCCGCATCTGCGTGGCCGGCCTCAACGAGTCGAACGTCGAGCGCACGGCGGAGGCGATGGCCGCCGTCCTGGCGGGCTGACGGCAGACAGCGGACGGCTGGGGACCTGAGCCCCCGCCGTTTCTCTTCCTTGTGAAAGGACCGGCCACACGCGGCCGGGTTGGCGCATCCGCCGGTGCTGCATCCGATTCATGGCCGCCCGCGTATCTCAGCCGGGTCGAACGGATGGAAACCACTTCCCGCTGTAAGTTCTGCGGGGCCACCGGCGACACACGTGGGCGCCGGCTGGTGTTCGATCCGGCCGGCGCCCGTAGACAACCCTTTCGTCAATCAAGGAAGAGACCATGAAGAACGTCAAGACCGGCGTCGCCATCGCCACCGCCGCTGCCGCCCTGTTCTCCACCGGCCTGCTGGCCACCAGCACCGCCCACGCGGCCGATGCCGGCGTGAAGTGCGCGGGCACCAACAGCTGCAAGGGCACCAGCGAGTGCAAGACCGCCAGCAGCTCCTGCAAGGGCCAGAACAGCTGCAAGGGCCAGGGCTGGGTCACCGTGAAGTCGGCCAAGGAATGCACCGACGCCCACGGCAAGGTCGTCAAGTAAGACACCCGCCGGCGCCTTCGGCCTGCGATGCGGGTCGGGCGCCTGGCGCGTGTGCCGGCGCACAGGGCGGGCGGTGCACGCTCCAGGGGCTGGTTTCCTGGTGCCTTTCTTCACCCGGCCATCGCACGCGCGGTGCCGGGTGCTTTTGCGTCGCAGCACCCGTGCTCGCCCTTCGAGCCGTGGCGCCACGTCTTTCACCCAATAGCACCTTCCGCCATCTGTCGAGACCTCCATGAGCGACCCCGCCATCCAGGGCTTCGGCCTCGGCCTGCGCACCGAGCACTACGCCGACTTCGAGCGGCGCGGCACGACCGTCGACTGGCTGGAGATCCTGAGCGAGAACTACATGGTGCCCGGCGGCCGCCCGCTGCACCACCTGGACCGCATCCGCGCCGATCACCCGATGGTGATGCACGGCGTGTCGATGTCCCTGGGCGGCACCGACCCGCTGGACCTGGATTACCTGCGTGAACTGAAAGCCCTGGCCGCGCGCGTGCAGCCGGCCTGGCTGTCCGACCACCTGTGCTGGACCGGCGTGGACGGCCGCAACCTGCACGACCTGCTGCCGCTGCCGATGAGCGAGGCGGCGCTGCGCCACGTGGCCGCGCGCCTGGACGAGGTGCAGCACCGGCTGGGGCGGCGCATCGCCATCGAGAACCTGTCCAGCTACGTGCGCTTCGCCGCCGACGAGATGCGCGAGTACGAATTCGTCGCCGAGCTGCTGAAGCGCAGTGATGCGCTGCTGCTGCTGGACGTCAACAACGTCTACGTCAGCAGCGTGAACCACGGCTTCGACGCCCGCGCCTACATCGACGCGATGCCGGCCGACCGCGTGGTGCAGATCCACCTCGCGGGCCATTCCGAGCAAGACGGCTTCCTGGTGGACACCCATGACGCGCCCGTCTGTGACGCGGTGTGGGACCTGTACCGCTACACCCTCACCCGCCTGGGACCACGGCCGACCATGATCGAGCGCGACGACCACATCCCCGCGCTGGACGAACTGCTGGCCGAGCTGGACATCGCGCGGCGCATCACCGCCGACGTGACCGCCGCGAACGTCGAGGTGCCGGCATGAACCAGGCCCCCGACCCCCTGCGCATCCTGCGTGCGCAGCAAGTCGCGTTCGCGGCCGCCACGGCCGACGGCGCCGACGCCGGCACGCTGCTGGCCACGGACCCCCACGGCGGCCCGCCGCGCCTGGGCGTCTACCGCCACGCCTACCGGGCGCGCCTGACCGAAGCGCTGGCCGACAACTTCGAGATCCTCGCCAGGGCGATGGGCGACGAATCCTTCGCGGCGCTGGCGGACGCGTACATCACGGCTTATCCGTCCACCCACCCGTCGATCCGCTGGTTCGGCCACCGGCTGGCCGAATTCATGGCGGCGGCCGTGGCCGACGGCAGCGATTTGGTGCCGCACCCGGCCTTCGTCGACCTGGCGCGCATGGACTGGGCGCTGCGCGCCGCCTTCGACGCTGCCGACGCGCCCGCCCTCGGCCGCGAGGCGCTGGCCGGCTGGGCGCCGCAGGACTTCGCGGCACTGCGGCTGGCCGCTCATCCTGCGGTACAGCTGGTGCCCTTGCAGTGGGCGGTCGAGGCCGCCTGGCGCGTGTTGCGCGAACACGATGCGGACACCGGCGCCGAACCCGAGCTGCCCGCGCCGGAAGAACACCCGCACACGCTGCTGGTGTGGCGACGCGGCCTGGACACGCTGTGGCGATCGGTGGACGCTGCCGAAGCCGCGCTGCTGCAAGGCCTGGCCGGCGGCGAGACCTTCGGCGAACTGTGCGAGCGCGCGGCGGCGGTCGAAGACGACGAGAGGCCGCCCGAGCAGCGCGCCGCCACCACCCTGGCCCAGTGGCTGGACGACGGACTGATCAGCCGGATCGACTGAGAGCCTGAGAGCCTCTCAGGCTCTGAGGCGCTCGGCCCGCAGCGCGCGCAGCACCGCCAGCACCTGCGCGCCGTCGCTGGCCCCGCGCGGGATCACGCTGTTGGCCAGC
>CBIHPZ010000064.1:0-11072 GCA_966211865.1 uncultured Aquabacterium sp. | reverse complement strand
GCTCCGCTGCTGGCGTGACGGAGGGTGGCGGGGCGGGAAGACAGCGGCATGGGACGGGTCCTGCAACGACATCGCAACGCAATGCCCTTGCCCTTCCTCTTCGACCGCGATGCCGCGCGTTCAAGCCGACCCGTGTGGGGAGTTCTGGCGTCCCCGTGTGGGGGCGCATGGTTGTTGCCTGCCCTGCGTTCTTGCCGTGGCCCGTGGGAAGCGCGCTGACAAGGGTGCGGGTGCGCGCCGTTGCAGGATGCGTCTGCCGCAGGCATGCTGCTTGCCTCGACCGGGACTCCGAAATCGCAGGAGACGAAGGTGTCGGACAACAAGCAGAAGGTCGGCGGGGCCGACCGCAGGCGCATCGACGTGAACGAGGACTACGAGCTCAATGACTGGGCGAAGAAGTTCGGCGTGACCAGGGAGCAGCTGAAGGAAGCCGTGCGGGCCGCCGGCACCGACGCAGCCAAGGTCGAGCAGCACCTGAAGCAATCTTCCGGCTCGCGTGGCGCGCGCAGCAGCGACAAGCCTTCGCGCGGCTGAGCCCCGCGCCAAGGTGGCGGTGCCGCCTTCGGTCGCGCGCCCGAAGGCGGCGCCAACGAAGGCTGGGCTGACGAAGGCTGGGCCGACCCAGGCCGCGCAAACGAAGGCTTCGCAAACGAAGGCTCCGCGTCCCAAGGCCGCGACCGCGACCGCGGCCAGCGCCGCGCGCGCGAAGACCCCCGCGACGGTCCCCGCCAAGGCCACGCCTGCGAAGGCCGCGCGCCCCGGCCCGGCCCAGCCCCGCGGGCGCGGCGCTGGCGCCGACCCGCTGCAGCGCTACACCGAGAAGCGCAACTTCGGCATCACGCCCGAGCCGCCGGGCGTGGCGGCGGCACCCCGGGGCGCCCTGGGCTTCGTGATCCAGAAGCACTGGGCCACGCGCCTGCACTACGACTTCCGGCTCGAGCTGGACGGCGTGCTGCTGAGCTGGGCGGTGCCCAAGGGGCCCAGCTTCGATCCGGCCGAGAAGCGGCTGGCGATGCATGTGGAAGACCACCCGGTGGCCTACGGCACGTTCGAAGGAACCATTCCGCCGAAGCAGTACGGCGCCGGCAAGGTCATCGTGTGGGACAACGGCTGGTGGGCGCCGGTGGGCGATGCCAAGGCGGGACTGGCGGCCGGCAAGCTGGTCTTCGAGCTGCATGGCCAGAAGCTGGCCGGCCGCTGGGAGCTGGTGCGCATCCGCAAGGCCGGCGAGAAGCAGGACCCGTGGATCCTGTTCAAGAAGAAGGACGCCTGGGCACGGCCGCTGGCCGAGTACGACGTGATCAGCGCGCTGCCCGACAGCGTGGTGGCACAGCCGCTGGGCCCGGTGGAAGCGCGCGAGCCGCGCGGCGCCGCCGCGGCTTACGCCGAGGTCGACGCGACGCCGTCCGGACCGGAAGCGCTGGCGGCCGCGGGCGCGAAGAAGGCCGCGCTGCCGGCCACGCTGAAGCCGCAGCTGGCCACCTTGTCGAAGTCGGTGCCCGCCGATGGCCAGTGGCTCTACGAGATCAAGTTCGACGGCTACCGGCTGCTGGCACGCATCGAGGACGGCCGCGCCCGGCTCTTCACCCGCCGCGGGCTGGACTGGACCGACCGCATGCTGCCGCTGGCGAAAGACCTGGAGGCCACCGGCGTGCAGTCGGCCTGGCTGGACGGCGAGATCGTGGTGCTGGGCGAGCGCGGGGTGCCGGACTTCAACGCCCTGCAGAAGGCCTTCGACGTCAAGCGCAGCAGCGACATCGTGTTCTGCCTGTTCGATGTACCGTACTTTGAAGGTTATGACCTGCGCGCCGCGCCGCTGGCCGCGCGCCGCGCGCTGCTGAAGGCGCTGCTGGACGAGAAGGGCACGGACCGCCTGCGCTTCAGCGCCGACTTCGCCGGCGACGGCGCCGACATCCTGCAAAGCGCCTGCAACGCCGGGCTGGAAGGCGTGATCGCCAAGCGGCGCGACGCGCCTTACGTCCATGCCCGCACCGAGACCTGGCTGAAGCTGAAGTGCGCTCAGCGGCAGGAGTTCGTGGTCATCGGCTATGCCGACCGCAGCGACGGCCGGCCCGAGGTGGGCAGCCTGCTGCTGGGCTACCACGATGACCAGGGCGTGCTGCGCTCGGCGGGCAGCGTGGGCACGGGCTGGGATGCGGAGACCGCGGCGGACCTGTACAAGCGCCTTCAGCCGCTGAAGACGGCGAATCCCGCGGTCGATCCCAAGACGCTGCAGCCCGGCCGCTGGTCGCGCCGGCGCGTGGTGGACGAGCATTGGGTGACGCCGCGCCTGGTGGCTGAGGTGAGCTTCGGCGAATGGACGCCGGACGGGCAGATCCGGCACGCCGTGTACCAGGGCCTGCGCGAGGACAAGCCCGCGAAGGAGATCACGCGGGAACGGGCCAAGGCCGTGCCGGCCGTGGACGCCGGGCCCAAGCCGGCGGCGGCCCTGGCGGCGAAGAAGGCGGGTGCCGCTTCGGTGAAGGTCTCCAACCCCCAACGCGTGATCGACGCGTCCACCGGCATCACCAAGATCGAGCTGGTGCACTACTACGAGAGCGTGGCCGAGTGGATGCTGCCGCACCTGAGGCGGCGGCCGGTGTCGCTGGTGCGCGGGCCCACCGGCGTGGGCGGCGAGCTGTTCTTCCAGAAGCACGACGACAAGCTGAGCATCCCCAAGATGCGCGAGCTGGACCCGGCGCTGTGGCCCGGCCACGCCGCATTGCTGGAGGTGCCCAGCGCCGAGGCGCTGGCGAATGCCGCGCAGATGAACGTGATCGAGTTCCACACCTGGAACTCCACCACCAAGGCCATCGACCAGCCCGACCGCATCGTCTTCGACCTGGACCCGGGCGAAGGCGTGGCCTGGCCGCAGATGCAGGAAGCCGCCACGCTGATGCGCGCGCTGCTGGAGGAACTGGATCTGCATTCCTGGCTGAAGACCAGCGGCGGCAAGGGCCTGCACGTGGTGGTGCCGCTTCAAGCCCAGCACGGCTACGACACGGTGAAGGACTTCTCGCAGGCGGTGGTGCAGCACCTGGCGCGCACCATCCCGTCGCGGTTCGTGGCCAAGAGCGGACCGGCCAACCGCAAGGGCCGCATCTTCGTGGACTACCTGCGCAACGGCCACGCCCAGACCACCGCGGCGGCGTTCTCGGCGCGCGCGCGGCCGGGCCTGGGGGTGTCCATGCCGGTGACCTGGGACGAGCTGCCGAAGCTGAAGAGCGGCGCGCAGTGGACCATCCGCACCGCGCGCGAGCGCTTGTCCTTCCTGGACGACGATCCGTGGAAGGACTACTGGACCTCGCGCCAGCGGCTCAGCGCGGCGATGAAGCGGCTGGGCTTCGAGCCGCCGAAGGCCTAGCTCGCAAAAGGCGCGTCATCCCGGGCGGCGTCAAAACAGCCGGCCGACGTTGAAGAGCGTCAGCAGGCCCAGCACCGCGAAGATCAGCGCGGCGATGGCGTGCACCCAGCGCATCGAGACGGCGCGCGACAGCCGGTCGCCCAGCAGCACCGCCGGCACGTTGGCCAGCATCATGCCCAGCGTGGTGCCGGCCACCACCGAGAACAGCTCGGCGTAGCGCGCCGCCAGCGCCACGGTGGCCACCTGGGTCTTGTCGCCCATCTCGGCGAGGAAGAAGGTGACCACCGTGGTGCCGAAGACGCCGAAGCGTTCGCGGCCACCTTCGGCCGCGTCGATCTTGTCGGGCACCAGCATCCACGCGGCCATGGCGAGGAAGCCCAGGCCGATGACCCAGCGCAGCAGGTCGGGGCCCAGCCAGGCGGCGATGGCGCCGCCCACGGCGCCGGCCAGCGCGTGGTTGACCAGCGTGGCGACGAGGATGCCCAGCATGATGGGCCAGGGCTTGCGGAACCGCGCGGCCAGCAGCATGGCCAGCAACTGGGTCTTGTCGCCGATTTCACCGAGCGCGACGACGCCGGTGGAGACGAGGAAGGCTTCCACGGAAGGGACTTTCGGGGCCGGCGTTGCACACATGACCACGCCGCATCCCCGGCCCATCCGGAGGCGGTGTGGTCACGGGTCTTGCCAGGCTTGAAGCTGCCCGCGCCATGGCGCCGGTGATCTGACGATCGGGCGGCCAAGTGTGTTGACGCGGGCCCTGCGGCGCAGCGGTGAGGCTGCGGCGCCGCGGGCGGCTACTCCCCCATGACGGGTGAGAAGGTGTTCGAAGGCCGCGAGTCTAGGGGCTCAATCTGTCGCCTGGCTGTCGTGGGGACTTGCGGGCGTTGACGTGGATCAAGCGCGCGCGGTGCCCGTCTGCTGGCACGCTGACAGGGCGGCCCGCGCGTACCCGCGGGGCGGCTGGCCTTCAAGCGCCGGGGCCGCAGTCCAGGCAGTGCTCCACCGGCACCGGGCCCATCTTCAGCGCGCGCTGCAGGTAGCGCAGCGCCGAGCGCAGGCCTTCTTCCACCACCGGGTGATAGAAGGCGCTGTCCAGCATCTGCTGCACGGTGTCGCCGCGCTGGGCGCTCCAGGACAGCAGGTGGCCGAGGTGCTCGGCGGCGGGGCCGATCATTTCGGCGCCCAGGAAGCGGCCGGTGGCGTGCTCGCCGTAGACGTGCAGCAGCCCGCGGTTGACGCCCATCACGCGGCTGCGGCCCTGGTCGTCGAAGTTCAGCGCGCCGGTGGCGAAATCGATGCCGGCGGCCTTCAGCTCGGCATGGCTGCGGCCGGCGATCATCATCTGCGGGTCGCTGAAGACCACGCCCAGGCCGGCGCGGCGCGGGCGCACGCGCACGTCGGGGAAGCGGCCGGCGTTGTCGCCGGCGATGCGGCCGTCGTCGGCGGCCTCGTGCAAGAGCGGGTGGGCGTGGTGGGCGTCGCCGGCGATGAAGACGTGGCTGTTGCCCACCTGGCCGGTGCGGCGGTCGAACACCGGCACGCCGTCGGGGTCCAGCGGCAGCATGGTGTGCTCCAGGCCCAGGCCGTCGACGTTCGGGCGCCGGCCGGTGGCGGCCAGCAGCAGGTCGAAGTGGTCGTCGTGCCGCGCATCGGCCGCGCGCACGCGCACGCCGGTGCCGTCGCGCTCCACGCGCAGTTCGCCCGCGTCCGCCACCAGCGGCAGCTCGGCGGCCATCAGCTTCAGCGCCTCGGCCTGCAGCGCGGGATCGGTCAGCGGGCCCACGTGGTGGCCGCGGCCGTACAGCTTCACCCGCACGCCCAGCCGGTGCAGCGCCTGCGCCAGTTCCAGGCCGATGACGCCGGTGCCCACCACCGCGACCGACCCGGGCAGGTCGGCCCAGTCGAAGACGTCGTCGTTGACGATCAGCCGGTCGCCGAGCGCTTCACGCCAGCCCGCCGGCAGCTTGGGCCGCGAGCCGGTGGCGATGACGATGCGGCCGGCCTCGACGCGGGTGTGGCCGTCCACCTGCAGGGTGTGCTCGTCGACGAAGCGCGCATGGCCCAGCACCCGCTGCGCATCGGGCCAGCGCTCGACGGCTTCCAGCACGAAGCCGACGAAGCGGTCGCGCTCGCTGCGCACGCGCTGCATCACCGCGCGGCCGTCGATGCGGGGTGGGCCGGCATGCACGCCGAACACCGGCGCCTGCGCGATGGCGTGCGCGGCCTCGGCGGCGGCGATCAGCAGCTTGCTGGGCATGCAGCCCACGCGCGCGCAGGTGGTGCCGTAGGGCCCATGCTGGATGCTGATCACGCGGTCGGTGTGGGCCAGCGCGCTGCGCAGCGCGGTCATGCCGGCGGTGCCGGCACCGATGATGGCCACGTCGGTCTTCAGGGTCTTCATCGCGGTGTCCTGGTGGTGCGCACCCCGCTTGGTCGGCGGCGCGCGGGTTTTCTTTCAGGGTACTCCGCGCGCGGCCCACAATCGCCGCCGCGGTGCGCCGGGGCACCGGTCCGGCGAACGGAAAAGGATGCACATGCGGGGCTCGTGGAGAAGCGGGGCGGCGGTGGTGCTGGCCGTGGCCTGGGGTGTCGCGGCGCTGGGCGCGCGGGCGGCCGGGCCCCTCGGCGCCGGCGGGCAAGCTGGCGCGCGCGCCCTGGGGCAGTTCGGCACGGGCTTCCGCTCCTTTGAGCCGGACGAGCGCGCCGTGGTTGGCGTCTACGTGCCGAACTGGGAACCCACCGCGGCCACGCTGGACAGGCTGCGGCCGGGCAGCGTGACGCATGCGCTCTATGCCTTCCTGCGCATCTGCGGCCCCGGCCAATTGCCGAAGGACCAGGCGGCCTGCGCCGGCAAGGAGGACTTCCAGCTGGCCACCAGCGCCACCGAGAAGACCTTCGACGCCGCCTTCACCGCGCTGAAGCGCACCCGGCTGCCGGGGTTGAAGGTGGTGGCGTCCGTCGGCGGCTGGGGCGGCTCGGACCCCTTCTTCCACCTCGCCAACGACGCGCCGCGCCGCGCGGTCTTCGTGGCCTCGGCGGTCGATTTCCTGCGCCAGCACCCCGGCTTCGACGGCATCGACATCGACTGGGAGCACCCCACCTCCAACGGCTCGGCCAATGGCGTGCCGCTGGGCGCGCCCGAGGACGGCCAGGGTTATGCCGACCTGATGCAGGACCTGCGCCGCGCGCTGGACAAGCTGGGCGCGGAGACCGGCCGCCGCTACCTGGTGACCACCGCCGTCAACACCACCGATGCCATCGTGCGCAAGATCCACTGGCGCGCCGCCGCGCCGGCGCTGGACCTGGTGTTCATGATGACCTACGACTTCTTCGGCGGCTGGTCGGCCAGCGTGGGCCACCACACGGCGCTGCGCGACACGCGGCCGGGCGCCAACGACAGCCTGGCCGGCGCGGTGGGTGCGCTGACGGAACTCGGCGTGCCGGCGTCCAAGCTGGTGGCGGGCGTGGCGATGTACGGCCGCGGCTTCGAGGGCGTGCAGCGTGCGCGCGGCCAGGCCGGCTTCACCGGTGCCACGAAGACCGGGCCGTTCCCGGCCGGTGGCGAGGGCGCGCTGACCTACCGCGAGATCGCGGCGCTGTACCTGGACGACAAAGGACGCGGCAAGGGCGGCTTCCGCGTGGTGTTCGATCCGGTCACCCAGGGCTACGCGCTGTGGGACCCGGCCGGCCGCCGCTACCTGGCCTACGACGACCCGCGCGCGGTGCAGGCCAAGGGGCGCTTCGCGCGCGCGCAGGGCCTGGCCGGCGTGTTCGCGTGGGAGCTGTCGCAGGACAACGGCGACCTGCTGGACGCGATGAACCGGGGCGTGGGCAAGCGGCCGTCGAAGTAAGTAACGCCGGAAAGGCGCGTCAGCGCGGTGAAATCGAGCCGCTCAGCGCGCGGCGGCCGGAATCCGCTTCAGGTGCTTGTCCAGGAACTGCACCGTGCGCCGGTAGGCCTCCGCCTGGTTCTTCTTCTTCGAGAAGCCGTGCCCCTCGTCGTCGAAGACCAGGTACTCCACCGGCACGCCGTTCTTCTTCACCGCCGCCACGATCTCGTCGCTCTCGGGCTTGATCACGCGCGGGTCGTTCCTGCCCTGGATCACCAGCAGCGGCTGGCGGATCTCCTTGGCATGGAAGAGCGGCGAGGTGGCCACCAGCAGCTCCTTGTCCTTCACCGGGTCGCCGATCTCGGCGTACAGCGCGTCGCGGAAGGGTTCCCAGTACGGCGGAATACTTTCCAAAGTGCGCAGCCAGTTGCTGACGCCGAAGATGTCGATGCCCACCTTGAACGCCTCGGGCCGGAAGGCCATCGCCGCCAGCGTCATGTAGCCGCCGTAGCTGCCGCCCATGATGGCGATGCGCTCGGGGTCGATGTGGCCCAGGCTGGCGAGCCAGGTCTTGGCCTCGATGCAGTCCCACAGCGGCTCGCGGCCGTGCTTCCGGTCGTCGGCGGCAAGAAAGCTCTTGCCGTAGCCTGAACTGCCGCGGTTGTTGATGCCCAGCACCGCGTAGCCCTGGTTGGCCAGGTACTGGAACAGGGCGTTGTAGCCGCGCGTGGTCTGGTCACCCGGGCCGCCGTGCACGAACACGACGGCCGGCACCTTGTTCGCGGGCGTGGCGTCCTGCGGCTGGTAGTAGATGGACGGGATCGCCAGCCCGTCGAAGGACTTGAAGCGCAGCACGCGCCCTTCCACCAGGTCCTGCGGCGCGATGTCCTTGGCCAGGCTTTGCGTCAGCTGCTTCAGCTGCCTGGCCTTCACGTCCACCACGAACAGGTTGTTCGGCGAGCGGTCGCCGTTGAGGTGGAAGGCCAGGCGCTGGCTGGTCTTCGAGAAGGTGACGTGGCGCAGCTCGCCCGGCGGCAGCGCGGGCAGTGGCAGCGGCTGCTCCGTGGTGGCGTCGGTGATGCGGATGCTGGTGCTGCCGTCTTCGTTGATGCCGGTCACGCGCCAGCGGCCGTCCCACGAGTAATACGTGAACTCGATGTCCCAGTCGGCCTTCTGGTAGACGCTGGTGCTGCCGTCGGCCAGGTCGTAGGCGCGCAGCTGCGCGAATTCGCTGCCCTCGTCGCTGAGGAACAGGAGGCGCTTGCCCTGCGGGTCGAAGGCCTGCGACTCGTGCTTCACGTTGCCGGTGTGCGGCGTGATGTGCTTGAGGGTGCCGGTCTGCGTGTCCAGCAGGTGGATGTCGCTGTCGGCGCTGGTGCGCGGCTTGTCCAGCGCGATCCAGCGGCCGTCGCGGCTGATGGCGGCCACGCCCAGGCCGCGTTCATTGCGGTATAGCGTGGTGCGCTCGTAGGTCTTGGCGTCGACGCGGTGCAGGTCGAAGAACCGGGGGTCGCGCTCGTTCGTCTGGATGAAGAAGGCGCTGCCGTCGGCCAGCCAGCCGCTGAAGCTGGCCTTCACCGAATCGCCGGGCGTCAGGTCGCGCTCCAGGCCGTCCAGCTCGCGCACGTAGAGGTGGTCCTGCTCGTTGCCGCCCTGGTCGCGCTTGAACAGCAGGCGGTTGTCGGCGGGGAAGAAGCCGAGCGAGAAGATGCTGTCGGTGGTCGACTTGGTCAGCGGCTCGGGCGTGCCGCCGCCCACCGGCAGCGCATAGGCGTTCCAGATGCCGGTCTGGTTGCTGCTGAAGGCGATGCGCGATTCATCGGGCGAGAACGACGCGCCGGTGAACGCGGTGGTCGCCATGAACTGCTCGATGCTGTAGCGGCGCACGCCGCGCGGCGGGATGGTGCGGCGTGGCGGCGGCGGGAAGGCCGATGGGGGCGCGCCGTCGCGCAGCGGCGGCTTGGGCGGCGTGGGCTCAGCGGCCGGCTGCGCCTGTGAAGCCGGTGGGCTGGCCAGCGGGGTGGCCAGCGTGGCCAGCAGCAGCGATCGTCTGGTGAGCGGCTTCATGGGTCCTCCCGGGCGGCGTGGCAGCCGCCGCTGAAGCGGAAGACTGTAGCGCCGGGGGCGGGCCGAACAGCGTGCGCAGCAGGGCCATGGGCGAGCGCGCCGCCAGCAGGTCGCGGCCCAGCGCCAGCCAGCCGTGGAACGCGATCTTCACTGGGTTGTAGCTGTGCAGCGGGGTGGTGAGGCCGTAGACCGGCGGCAGGTCGTCGCGCTCGGCCACGAAGGTGCCGAAGAGGCGGTCGAACACGATCAGCACGCCGCCGTAATTGCAGTCAAGGTAAGCGGCATTGCGGGCGTGGTGCACGCGGTGGTGCGAAGGGGTGTTCAGCACCCATTCCAGCGGTCCCAGCTTCGGGATCCAGGTGGCGTGGATCCAGAACTGGTACAGCAGGTTCAGCCCCAGCATGCCCAGCGCCACCACCGGCTCGAAGCCCAGCCACACCAGCGGCACGAAGAACAAGCCCGTGCCGGCGGCCTTGCCGGTCCAGCCCAGGCGCAGGCCGGCGGCCAGGGTCAGCTCGTTGGGCGAGTGGTGCACCGAGTGCGAGGCCCAGAACCAGCGCACCCGGTGCGCCGCGCGGTGGTACGCGTAGTAGCAGAGCTCCTGGCCGAGGAAGAGCAGCAGCCACTGCCAGCCGGCGGAAAGGTCCAGCGTGGCCACGCGGTGCGCATGCGCCCACACGATCACCGGGTAGGCCAGCGACAGGCCCAGCAGGTCGAACAGGCGGCGGCCGACCACGTCGGCGAGGTTCGCGGCGAAGGCCTTCCAGTCGTAGGCGCGCTTCAGCACGAAGCGCAGCACCAGGCCTTCGAGCGTGACCAGCAGCAGGATGGCGAGGCCCAGGGCCAGGAACCAGGGCAGCAGGTGGGAGGGCAGTGCGGAGGTCATGCGCTGCATTGAACGCCCGCTGTGGCGGCCACGCACGCCGCCGCCGCGACGAAATGCGACAGCGCTGCAACACGCGCTGCGCCGCACCCGCCGCTTCCTACACTCCGGGGCGTGGATTCCCTGTGCACTTCGTTCACGGCCTCGCCCGGCCGTGCCGCGCCCGGTGGCGGGCTCGGCGTTGGGCCGGTTTGCACCTGATGGCCACCAAGCCCCTGATCCTGCTGGTCGACGACGACGCGGAACTGTCGGCGATGGTGGCCGAGCTGTTCGCGCGTGAAGGCTGGGCCACGCACGCGGTGCTGACCGGTGGCGACGGCGAGCGCGCCCTGCGCACCCTGCAGCCGGAGCTGGTGCTGCTGGACGTGATGCTGCCCGACGCCAATGGCTACGACCTGTGCCGCCGCTGGCGCGCCGCGCACCCGGCGCTGGGCATCGTCATGCTCACCGCGCGCGGCGAACCGCTGGACCGGGTGCTGGGGCTGGAGATCGGCGCCGACGACTACCTGGGCAAGCCCTTCGAGCCGCGTGAGCTGGTGGCCCGCACCCGCGCGCTGCTGCGCCGCGCCGCGCCCGGCCGCGGCGATCCACCGCTGCTGCGCTTCGACGGCCTCACCATCGACCTGCTGCGCCGCGAGGTGCAGGCCCACGGCGCCGCGCTGGCGCTGACCACCGTCGAGTTCAAGCTGCTGCTGGCACTGGCCCGCGCGCCGGGCCAGCCCTTCAGCCGCGAGCGCCTGAGCGAGGCCGTGCAGCCCGGCAGCTACCGCCCGCAGGACCGCACGGTGGACGTGCAGGTGGCGCGCCTGCGCCGCAAGCTGGACGAGGCGGCGCCGGGCCAGCGCTGGATCGACACGGTGCGGGGCGAGGGCTACGTCTTCGTGCCGCGGGGCTGAGCATGGCCGGCGCGGAACGGCCGGCCGCTGGG
>CBIHPZ010000063.1:0-11112 GCA_966211865.1 uncultured Aquabacterium sp. | reverse complement strand
GCGGATCAGGATGATCAGAAGGCGGCGGCGTAGCGCTGCAGCTCCCAGTCGCTGACGTGGCGCTGGTACGCCAGCCACTCCTCGCGCTTGAGGGCAGCGAACTGCGTGGACAGCGTGGGTCCCAGAGCCTCGGTGAGCACGGCGTCGGCCTGCAGCGCGCCCAGCGCCTCGTGCAAGGACTGCGGCAGCAATGCGATGCCGCGCGACTGGATCTCTGCCAGGCTCAGCGCGAACAGGTCTTCGTCGTGCGCGGCCGGCAGGTCCAGCTTGCGGTCGATGCCGTCCAGCCCCGCCGCGATGAGGCCGGCGCTGGCCAGGTAGGGATTCGCGCTGGCGTCAGGCAGGCGCCACTCGAAGCGGCCGGGCAGGGTGCGCACCAGCGCCGTGCGGTTGTTGGCGCCGTGGGCGATGTAGGCCGGCGCCCAGCTGGTGCCGGAGAGCACCTCGCTCACGATGAGGCGCTTGTAGCTGTTGACGGTGGGCGCCGCCAGCGCACACAGCGCCGGTGCATGCGCCAGCACGCCGGCCACGAAATGCCGGCCCAGCGGCGACAGGCCCGCGGCCGGGTCCGCCGCGCCGTCACGGGTGTGCGGCATGAACAGGTTGGCGCGGTCCACGCCCTGGCCCTTCCACAGCGAGACGTGGAAGTGCATGCCGCTGCCCGGCTGGTCGGCGAAGGGCTTGGCCATCATCGAGAAGACCATGCCGCGCTCTTCGGCCAGCGCCTGCGCGGCCAGCTTGAAGAGCATCAGGTGGTCGGCGCTGGCCACCACCTCGTCGAAGCCGAAGTTCACCTCGTACTGGCTGTGCGCGTCCTCGTGGTCGATCTGCAGCATGTCCAGCCGGCAGGCGGCCAGCGACTGGTGCAGCGCCTGCAGGAAGTCGCGCTGGCGGGGCAGGGACTTCAGGTCGTAGCTGGGCTTGTCGAGGCGGTCGGCATCATCGGCCGGGCGCCAGCGGCCGGCGTCGTCGGTCTTCAGCAGGAAGAACTCGGGCTCGATGCCGGTGCGCAGGTGCCAGCCGCGCTCGGCCAGGCGCGCCGTCTGGCGCTTGAGCACCTGGCGCGGGCAGGCGTCGAAGGGCTCGCCGGCCACCCAGCCGTCGCACACCACGCGCGCGTGGCCGGGCATCCAGGGCATGGGCGTGGCGGTGCTGGCGTAGCCGCGGGCCCAGTACTCGGCGCGCGGGCCGGTGCGCGGCAGGCCGGTGCCGGCGATGGACGGACCGCTGAAGCCGGCGCCGTCGGTCAGCAGGTCGTCCAGGTGGGCCAGCGGCACCAGCTTGCCCTTGGCCACGCCGTGGATGTCGGTGAACTGCGCCAGCAGGGTGTGCACGCCCTGGGCTTGCAGGCGTTCTCTCAGGTCCTTCAAGGTCGGCTCCCTCCGCGTGTGGGCGGTGTGAGGAAGGATGGGCCGCGGCCGCGGTGTTCAGCCCCGCGCCGCATGGCCGTTCAATCGATCCTGATCCAGGTGGTCTTCAGCTCGGTGTACTTGTCGAAGGCATGCAGGCTCTTGTCGCGCCCGTTGCCGCTTTGCTTGTAGCCCCCGAAGGGCACGGTGATGTCGTCTTCGTCGTACTGGTTGACGTGCACGGTGCCGGCGCGCAGGCGGCGTGCAACGCGGTGGGCGCGGTTGATGTTGTCGCTCCAGACGCTGGCCTGCAAGCCATAGCTGGAATCGTTGGCCATCGCCACCGCCTCGTCCTCGGTCTTGAAACGGATCACGCTCATCACCGGGCCGAAGATCTCCTCGCGGGCGATCTTCATGCCGTTGCTGACGCCATCGAAGACCGTGGGCTCGACGAAGTAGCCGCCGGACTCGGTGCGGGCCTGCCGGCCGCCGGCGGCCAGGCGCGCGCCTTCGCTCTGGCCGGCGTCGATGTAGCCCATCACCGTCTTCAGCTGCGTGTCGTCCACCAGCGCGCCCATCACCGTGGCGGGGTCCAGCGGATCGGCCGGCTGGTACTTCGGCGCCTCGGCGGTCACGGTGGCCAGGAATTCATCGGCGATGCGTTCGTGCACGAAGACGCGGGACGGGGCGTTGCAGCTTTCGCCCTGGTTGAAGAACATGCTGCCCGCGACGGTCACTGCGGCGCGCTTGACGTCGGCGAAGTCGTCGAACACGACGAAAGCTGACTTGCCGCCCAGTTCGTTGTAGACGCGCTTCAAGTTCGAGCGGCCGGCGTAGTCCAGCATGCGCCGGCCCACGCGGGTGGACCCGGTGAAGCCGATGGCATCCACCTGCGGGTGCAGCGCCAGCGCCTCGCCGGCCTCCTGGCCGTAGCCCGGCACCACGTTGAAGACGCCCGGCGGCAGGCCCGCGTCCACCGCCAGCTCGGCCAGGCGCAGCGCGGTGAGCGGGCTTTTTTCGCTGGGCTTGAGCACCACCGAATTGCCCGCCGCCAGCGCCGGCCCCAGCTTCCAGGCGGCCATGATCATCGGGTAGTTCCAGGGCACGATGGCGCCGATGACGCCCATGGGCTCGCGCGTGATCAGCGCCAGTGCGCTCTTGGGCGTGGGCGCGATCTCGTCGTAGACCTTGTCCACCGCTTCCGCGTACCACTGGATGCAGCGGGCGGTGGAGGGCACGTCCACGCTCAGCGAATACTGGATGGGCTTGCCCATGTCCAGCGTCTCCAGCAGGGCCAGTTCCTCCTTCGCGGCCAGGATCTTCTCGGCGAACTTCTGCAGCACGCGCTTGCGCTGCGCCGGCGGCTTGTCGGCCCAGCGGCCGTCTTCGAAGGCAGCGCGGGCGGAACGCACGGCGGCGTCCACGTCGGCCTCGCGGCCGCGCGCCACCTCGCCCAACGAGCGGCCGTCCAGCGGCGACAGGCAGGCGAAGGTCTCGCCGCTCTGCGACGCGCGGCGTTCGCCCTCGATCACGCTGCGGCCATCGATGCGCAGTTCGCGAGCCCGGGCATGCCAGTCGATCGGGGTGGAAGCCATGGTGCTTGTCTCCGGAAATTGAAAGGGGCGGCGCGCATGACACCGCCCCTGGCCAGCGAGTGTGATCCCGTCAGAAGCTCACGACCACCGAGGTGCCGAACACCGCATTGCTCTTGCGGTATTCGCCGGTCTTGACGTCCAGGAACACCGGCAGGTTGGCGCGGTCGTAGCGGGCCTCGGCCTTGAAGGTGGTGTTGAGGTTGAAGAGGTACGAGAGCCCGACGGACAAAGCCTGGCGGTCGGTGCCCTTGTCGCAGCCGCTCACCCAGGTCGAAGCGCAATCGACGAGCCCGTCCGGCGTCGACAGCGCGCGCGAGGGCCCGATGCCGTTGCGGTCGTCCGCCACCGTATAGCCGAGCAGGCCGCCCCCGTTCTTGCGGTTGCGGATGTAGTCGAGCCGACCGACCACTTCCCAGCGGGGAATGAACTTCCAAGCCACCAAACCGGACGCGCCGGCCCACCGGCTGTCGCGCAGCTCACCGGTGTCCGGGTTGGCATTGATGGCGGCGCGCTTCTGCTCGCCGAGGCTCACCTGCCCCTGCACGGTCCAGTCGCCGCGGATGAAATACGCGTCCAGCTCGAACAGGTTCACGCGCGTGTCGCGGGTGTCGTAGTCCTCGTTGGTGACCGGATTCGCCCCCGTCGCCCGGAAGTTGGCCGCCTTGCCATGCATGCCGGCGAAGCCGAAGCCCTGGAACTCCCCACGCGAGTAATCCACGCGATAGACGAAGGCCGGCGCCTTCTCGCCGGCGTTGCGCTTGCTGGTGTTCACGTTGGCCAGCATCCAGCGGCTCCACCACTTGCCGCGGATGTATTCCATGCCGACGCCGGTGTAGGTGGTGGGCAGGGTGAAGTCGTACAGCAGGTTGTGGGTGATCAGCTTGTTCAGCGTGGCCTGCTGGTACTCGTAGCCGGACCAGTCGGGCAGCTGGCCGGCGATCAGGCGGGTCTGCAGGTCGCCCATCGGTATGGACACCGAGGCCTCCTGCACGATCGAGCTGTCGCCCATCACGTCGCCGGTGCCGCGCTTGGGCACCAGGGTCAGGCGCCACTTGGTGCCGCCTTCCATCTCCTTCTGCATGTCCAGGTAGGCGCTGCCGAAGTAGGAGTTGTCGTAGCTGTACGGGTCCGACGATATGGGATTGAGGAACTGGAAGCCCGCGCGGTCCTGGCGGCGATTGACCAGGTAGGTGGGGTCCATGAAGCCGCTGAACTTGAACATCTTCAGGCCCTGGGCCTCGACCGCGTCCTCCAGCGCCTCCGTCTTCACGGCCACCCGGCTCAGCTCGCGAGCCTGCTCGGGGGTCATGCCCCATTGAGGGGTGCCCGGCGTTCCGGGCGCCGCAGGCGCCTTCGCCTCCTGCGCCTTCAGCTTGGCTTCCAGTTCCTGCACCTTGGCCTTCAGGTCCTGCAGTTCCTTCAGGATCTCGGCATTGGACTGCGCCTGGGCCGGAAAGGACGCGGCCAGGGCCAGCGCCAGCGCCGTGAGGGAGAAGGGCTTCATCGGTGGAACTCCTTGGTTTGTGTTTGCTTGTTCGGGAGACGGTGTGGAATCAGGTGCGGTTCGCTTCGGCCAGCTCGCGCTGGCGCCGGCGTTCCGCGTGGGCGATGAAATAACTCGCCATCAGCACGCCCACGGCGACCACCGCCACGATGATGGCCGCCACGGCATTCACGCTGGGGCTCACGCCCAGGCGCGCGCGCGAGAAGATGACCAGCGGCATCGTGGTCGAGCCGGGCCCGGAGAGGAAGGCCGACAGCACCACGTCGTCGAGCGAGATGGTGAAGGTGAGCAGCCAGGCCGAGGCCAGCGACTGCGTGATCATCGGCAAGGTGACCAGCAGGAACACCTGCAGCGGCCGCGCGCCCAGGTCCAGGGCCGCCTCTTCCAGCTGCGGGTTCAGGTCCTGCAGGCGCGCCTGCACCACCACCGTGGCGTAGGCCATGCCCAGCAGCAGGTGGCCGAACCAGATGGTCATCATTCCGCGCTCGGGAAATCCGATGGCGCGTTGCATGGACACCAGCATCAGCAGCAGCGACAGTCCCACCACCACCTCCGGCATCACCAGCGGCGCGGTGACCATGCCCGAGAACACCGTGCGGCCACGAAAGCGCCGGTACTTGACCAGGGACACCGCAGCCAAGGTGCCCAGCACCACCGAGCCGCAGGCGGTGAAGAAGGCGATGCGCAGGCTGAGCCACAGGCCGTGGATGATCTCGTGGTCCGCCGCCAGCCCGGCATACCACTTGAGCGTGAAGCCGCGCCAGACGTTGGGGATCGGCGAGTCGTTGAACGAATAGATGACCAGCGCCAGGATGGGCAGGTACAGGAAGGCGAAGCCCGCCAGCAGCCAGCCGCGGCCGAACCAGCGGTTGAAGGACGCAGAGGTCATCGCCGTGCCTCCTGCACCTCGGCCTGGTATTTGTTGAAGACCGCCAGCGGCACGATGATCACCAGGATCATCACCACCGCCACGCTGGCGGCCATGGGCCAGTCGTTGTTGGAGAAGAACTCGTCCCACAGCACGCGGCCGATCATCAGCGTCTCGGGGCCGCCGAGCAGTTCGGGGATCACCAGCTCGCCGATGCAGGGGATGAAGACCAGCATGGAGCCGGCGATGATGCCGGCCTTGGACAGCGGCACCGTGACCTTCCAGAAGGCCACCCACGCGGTGGCGCCCAGGTCGGCCGCGGCTTCCAGCAGCCGCAGGTCCAGCTTGGCCAGGTTGCCGTACAGCGGCAGGATCATGAAGGGCATGTAGGTGTAGGCCATGCCCAGCACCAGCGAGAACGGCGTGTGCATCAGCTGCCCCGGCGCCGGAATCATCCCGGACGCGGCCAGCAGCTTGTCCAGCCCGGTGCCGATGATCAGGTCCGCGGCCCAGCCGTTCTCCGACAGCAGGCCTTTCCACGCATAGACGCGCAGCAGGAACGAGGTCCAGAAGGGCAGCATCACCATCATCAGCAGCGCCGGCTGCACCGTGGGCCTGGCGCGTGCCATGAAATAGGCGAAGGGGTAGCCGACGGCGAGGCACAGCACGGTGGCCGCGGCCGCGTACTTCAGGCTCGAGAGGTAGGTCTTGAGGTACAGCGGGTCTTCCGTGATGAAGACGTAGTTGGACAGCTTCAGCGTCAGCTGCAGCAGGCCTTCCTTGAAGGTGACCAGGTCCTTGAAGGTCACGGTCTCCATCTCGGAGACGCTGATCTTGACCAGGATCAGGAAGGGGAACAGGAAGAACAGCAGCAGCCAGCCGTAGGGCACGCCGATGACGGCGTGCCGGCCGCTCAGTTTGGGGGTCAGGCGCTGGATTAGGTTCGCCATGGCGTGGTCCTGCGCGGCACGGTGATCATGGCCGTGATCGGCGTCATTGGGTCAGCACCACGTGGGCCGAGCGCGACCAGTGCGCCCACACCGCATCGCCCGAACCCAGGCGGTCGTCCTGGTGGCGCTCGGTGTTGGCCTGCGACACCTTCAGCCGCTGGCCGCTGGGCAGCTCGACGTGGAAGACGGTGAAGCTGCCGAAGTAGGACAGGTCGCGGATGGTGCCCGGCGCGGCGTTGAATTCGTCGGCCGGCTTCTGCCGCGAGACCTGGATCTTCTCGGGCCGCAGCGCCACCGTCACCGGCATGCCCTGCGTGCCGGTGATGCCGTGGCCCACGTAGTGCTTGCAGTCGGCCGAGCCGATCACCACGTGGTCGGCCTCGTCCACCTCCACCGTGCCCGCCATCAGGTTGACGTTGCCGATGAAGTCGGCGACGAAGCGGGTGGCCGGCGTCTCGTAGATGTCGGCCGGCGCGCCGACCTGCAGGAAGCGGCCCTCGCTCATCACCGCGATGCGCGAGGCCATGGTCATCGCCTCTTCCTGGTCGTGGGTCACCATCACGCAGGTGACGCCCACGTCCTGGATGATGTTGACGAGCTCGACCTGGGTCTCCTCGCGCAGCTTCTTGTCCAGCGCGCCCAGCGGCTCGTCCAGCAGCAGCAGCTTCGGCCGCTTGGCCAGGCTGCGCACCAGCGCCACGCGCTGCTGCTGCCCGCCCGAAAGCTGGTGCGGCTTGCGCTTGGCGAACTTGGTGAGCTGCACCAGCTTCAGCATGGCCTCGACGCGCTCGGCGATCTCAGCCTTCGGCAGGCCGTCGCGCTTCAGGCCGAAGGCGACGTTGTCCCACACCGTGAGGTGCGGGAACAGCGCGTAGGACTGGAACATCATGTTGATCGGCCGCTCGCAGGGCAGCAGGCCGGCCAGGTCCTGGCCCTGCAGCACGATGCGGCCGGCCGTGGGCGTCTCGAAGCCGGCCAGCATGCGCAGCAAGGTGGTCTTGCCGCAGCCCGAAGAGCCCAGCAGCGCGAAGATCTCGCCGCGCGCGATGTCCAGGCTGACGTGGTTGACGGCCTTGTAGCCGCCGAAGTCCTTCACCACGTCCTGGATCTGCAGGAACGTGCTGTCGGCGCTGCCGCTCACATTGGCAGTCATGTTCTGGGGCTCCTCCTGTCCGCGGCCGTGGGCCGCGCGGGCGGCCCTGCTGCGCAGGGGCCACCACGGTCCGGCGAGCCGCGGCGCGCCGGCTTGTCACGACAACCGCCCTACAGGCCGGTCTTGAAGCTGGTGTAGGTGCGCGTCATCAGCCGGCGCAGGTCGTTGTTCAGCGAATCCGGCGGCAGCATCTTCTTCAGGTCCGCCTCGGGCAGGAACACCGTCGGGTTGCTCGCCACCTCGGGCTTGATGAACTTCTTCGATTCGAGGTTGGGGTTGGCGTAGAAGACCTTGTTGGTCAGGCCGGCGTGCACGTCGCCGCGCAGGACGTAGTTGATGAACTTGTGCGCGTTGCCGGGATGCGAGGCGTCGTTGGGGATCACCATCACGTCGAAGAACAGCAGCCCGCCCGTGGACGGGATCAAGGCCTGGATGGTCTGGCCGGTCTTGCCGTCGATGGCGCGCTGGCGGGCGATGTTGATGTCCCCCGACCAGCCCAGCGCCACGCAGATGGAGCCGTTGGCCATGTCATTGATGTAGCCCGACGAGCTGAACAGCGTGACGTGGGGGCGGATGCTCTTCAGCAGGTTGGCGGCCGCGGTGTAGTCGCCAGGCGTCTTGCTGAAGGACGGCTTGCCCAGGTAGTGCAGGGCGGCGGGAATGACCTCGGACGAGGAATCGAGGAAGGAGACGCCGCAGGACTTGAGCTTGGAGATGTACTCCGGCTTGAACACCAGGTCCCACGCGTTGGCCGGCATCGGCATGCCGCCCAATGCCGCCTTCACCTTCTCGACGTTGATGCCCACCGTGGTGTAGCCCCACAGCCAATTGACCATGTACTCGTTGCCCGGGTCCATGCGCGCCAGCTGGGCCTGCACCGCGGGGTCGAGGTTCTTGTAGTTGGGGATCTTGCTCTTGTCGATCTTGGCCAGCAGCCCGCCGTCGATCTGCAGCTTGGCCCAGTGGGAGGAGGGCACCACGATGTCGTAGCCGCTCTTGCCCGCCACCAGCTTGGCGTGGACGATCTCGTTGTTGTCGAAGTTGTCGTACCGGACCTTGATGCCGGTCTCCTTCTCGAAGTTGCGGATCGTGTCCTCGGCGATGTAGTCGGACCAGTTGTAGATGTTCAGGACCTTCTCTTCTTCCTGCGCCCGGGCGGGGCCGGCCGCAAGGGTGGCGGCCAGGCCCAGCAGGGCGAGGAATCGACGGGACAGGGGCATCATGAAGCGCAACCTCCAGGTGTTGTTCGTTCGGTGATCGTGTGGCTTGGTGCAGCAGCTCGGGCGCAGGGCCGCCGAGGCGACCCCTCAGTCTAATGAGCCGCCGGAGCGGCTCCATCGGGGGAAATCACATCCGCTTCACAGCCAGCCTTCGCGCCGCGCATCGGCCAAGGTCAGGTCCAGGCAGCGGCGGATCAGGCCCATCATCTCGTCGATCTGCGCGCGGGTGATCACCAGCGGCGGGGCGATGATCATCCGGTTGCCGACCGCCCGCATGATCAGCCCCTCACGGAAGCAGTGGCCACGGCAGACCATGCCGATGCTGACTTCGGACGGGAAGGGCTTCAGCCCCGCCTTGTCCTTCACCAGCAGCACCGCGCCCATCAGGCCGCAGGTTTCGGCGTCGCCCACCAGCGGGTGATCGCGCAGCGTCGCGAAGGCTTCAGCAAGATAAGGGCCAACGTCGTCGTGCACCCGTTCGACCAGGTGCTGCTCGCGGATGAGGCGGATGTTGGCCAGCGCCACCGCGCAGGCCACCGGGTGGCCGGAGTAGGTGTAGCCGTGCTCGAACTCGCCGCCGCGCTCGATCAGCGCCTGTGCCACGCGGTCGCCCACCATCACGCCGCCCAGCGGCACGTAGCCGCTGGTGACGCCCTTGGCGAAGGTCATCAGGTCGGGCCGGAAGCCCATGGTCTCGCAGCCGAACCAGCGGCCGGTGCGGCCGAAGCCGCAGATGACCTCGTCGCTGACCAGCAGCACGCCGTACTTGTCGCAGATGCGCTGGATCTCGGGCCAGTAGGTGATGGGCGGGATGATGACGCCGCCCGCGCCCTGCACCGGCTCGCCGATGAAGGCGGCGACGCGCTCGGGGCCGATGGCGAGGATCTTCTCCTCCAGCCAGCGGGCAGCGACCAGGCCGAACTCCTCACGGCTCATGCCTTGCCCGTGCTCCACCCAGTAGGGCTGGTCGATGTGTTCGATGCCCGGAATGGGCAGGCCGCCCTGCGCATGCATGCCGGCCATGCCACCCAATGACGCGCCGGCCATGGTCGAGCCGTGGTAGCCGTTGCGGCGGCTGATGATGACCTGCTTGTTGGGCTGCCCCAGGATGTCCCAGTAGCGGCGCACCATGCGCACCACGGTGTCGTTGCCTTCGGAGCCGGAGCTCGTGAAGAACACGTGCCGGAATTGCGGCGGCGTGACCTGCGAGAGCACTTCGGCCAGCTCGATGGCCGGCGGCGTCGCGGTCTGGAAGAAGGCGTTGTAGAAGGGCAGCTCGGCCATCTGCCGCGTCGCCGCGTCGATCAGCGCCTGCTGGCCGTAGCCCACGTTGACGCACCACAGGCCCGACATCGCATCCAGGATGCGGTGCCCGTCGCTGTCCGTGAGGTAGATGTTCTCGGCCCTGGTGATGATGCGCGAGCCCTTCCTGGCCAGCGCCTGGAAGTCGGTGAAGGGGTGCAGGAAGTGGGCGGCGTCGGCGGCCTGCCACTGTTCGGTGCTGCGGGTCGTGCGTTGCTGATTCATGTTGGTGCTCCTTGTCCTGGTCTGGGTCACACGTGCAGCAGCAGGTGCTCGCGTTCCCACGGGGAGATCACCTTCATGAACTCGGCGTACTCGATCTCCTTGACCTCGGTGTAGACGGTGATGAACTCGGTGCCCAGCACCTCGTGCAGGTCCTTCTCGGCGCGCAGCAATGCCAGCGCTTCGCCCAGGCTGCGCGGCAGCTGATAGTCGCCCAAGTACGCGTCCCCCTTGCACTCGGGCGTGGGATCGATGCGCTTCTTGATGCCGATGTAGCCGCAGGCCAGCGTGGCGGCCAGCGCCACGTAGGGGTTGGCATCGGCGCCGATCACGCGGTTCTCGATGCGGCGCGCCGCCGGAGTGGCCAGCGGCGAGCGGATGCCCACCGTGCGGTTGTCGATGCCCCACTGGATGTTGATCGGCGCCGCGGTGAAGCGCGCCAGCCGGCGGTAGCTGTTGACGTAGGGCGCGAACAGCGCCATGGCCGCCGGGATGTACTTCTGCAGCCCGCCGATGAACCAGTAGAACTCCTTGCTGGGCGTGCCGTCCTCGTTGCTGAACAGGTTGCGGCCGGTGGCCTCGTTCACCACGCTCTGGTGCACGTGCATGGCGCTGCCCGGCTCGCCGGCGATGGGCTTGGCCATGAAGGTGGCGAACATGTCGTGGCGCAGCGCGGCCTCGCGCACGGTGCGCTTGAAGAAGAACACCTCGTCCGCCAGCCCCAGCGGGTGGTCGTGGAAGAAGTTGATCTCCATCTGCCCCGCGCCCACCTCGTGGATCAGGGTGTCGACGTTGAGGCCCATCTTTTCGCAGTAGTCGTAGACGTCCTCGAAGAGCGGGTCGAACTCGTTCACCGCGTCGATCGAGTACGCCTGGCGCGAGGTCTCCGCCCGGCCGCTGCGGCCGATGGGCGGCTTCAGCGGCATGTCGGGGTCGGTGTTGCGCGCCA
>CBIHPZ010000062.1:0-11417 GCA_966211865.1 uncultured Aquabacterium sp. | reverse complement strand
ATCTTCGGCGAGAAGGACTCCCACGCCGTCTACTACCTGCACCAGCAGGGCGTGACGCGACTGGACGTCGTCAACTACATCGCCCACGGCATCAAGAAGTCCGAGCCGCCGGAGCCCCAGAAGTCCAACGAGGGGAACAACGAAGGCGAGAAGGAAGAAGCCGGCGACGCCAAGGGTTCGCCGCTGGACCAGTTCACGCAGAACCTGAACCAGCAGGCCCGCGACGGCAAGATCGATCCGCTGATCGGCCGCGAGTCCGAGGTCGAGCGCGTCATCCAGGTGCTGTGCCGCCGCCGCAAGAACAACCCGCTGCTGGTGGGCGAGGCGGGCGTGGGCAAGACGGCCATCGCCGAAGGCCTGGCCTGGCGCATCACGCAGAACGACGTGCCGGAGGTGCTGGCGGAATCCACCGTCTACGCGCTGGACATGGGCGCGTTGCTGGCGGGCACCAAGTACCGCGGCGACTTCGAGCAGCGCCTGAAGGGCGTGCTGAAGCAGTTGAAGGAACAGCCGAACGCGATCCTGTTCGTCGACGAGATCCACACGCTGATCGGCGCCGGCGCGGCCTCTGGTGGCACGCTGGACGCCAGCAACCTGCTGAAGCCGGCGCTGTCGAACGGCACGATGAAGTGCATCGGCGCCACCACCTTCACCGAGTACCGGGGTATCTTCGAGAAGGACGCGGCACTGTCGCGGCGCTTCCAGAAGGTGGACGTGGTGGAACCGACGGTGGAGCAGACGGTCGAGATCCTGAAGGGCCTGAAGTCGCGCTTCGAGGACCATCACAACGTCAAGTACGCGCTGGGCGCCTTGCAGGCGGCGGCCGAGCTGTCGGCCAAGTTCATCAACGACCGGCACCTGCCCGACAAGGCGATCGACGTGATCGACGAAGCGGGTGCGGCGCAGCGCATCCTGCCCAAGAGCAAGCAGAAGAAGACGATCACCCGCAATGAGGTGGAAGAGATCGTCGCCAAGATCGCGCGCATTCCGCCGGCCTCGGTGTCCAACGACGACAAGGGCAAGCTGAAGAACCTGGACCGCGACCTGAAGAGCGTGGTGTTCGGCCAGGACCTCGCCGTCGACGCGCTGGCCTCGGCCATCAAGATGGCGCGCTCGGGCCTGGGCAAGCCGGACAAGCCGATCGGCTCCTTCCTGTTCTCCGGCCCCACCGGCGTCGGCAAGACGGAAGTGGCACGCCAACTGGCTTTCATCCTCGGCATCGAGCTGCTCCGCTTCGACATGTCCGAGTACATGGAGCGCCACGCGGTCAGCCGCCTGATCGGCGCGCCCCCGGGCTACGTGGGCTTCGACCAGGGCGGCCTGCTGACCGAGGCGGTGACCAAGAAGCCGCACTGCGTGCTGCTGCTCGACGAGATCGAGAAGGCGCACCCGGACGTCTACAACGTGCTGCTGCAGGTCATGGACCACGGCTCGCTGACGGACAACAACGGGCGCAAGGCCGACTTCCGCAACGTCATCATCATCATGACGACGAACGCGGGCGCCGAGACCATGAACAAGTCGACCATCGGCTTCACGAACTCGCGCGAGCGTGGGGACGAGATGGGCGACATCAAGCGCATGTTCACGCCCGAGTTCCGCAACCGGCTGGACGCCATCGTCAGCTTCCGGGCGCTGGACGAGGACATCATCCTGCGCGTGGTCGACAAGTTCCTGCTGCAGCTCGAAAGCCAATTGGCCGAGAAGAAGGTGGAGGTCACCTTCACCGACGCGCTGCGCAAGCACCTGGCGAAGAAGGGCTTCGATCCACTCATGGGCGCACGGCCGATGCAGCGCCTGATCCAGGACACGATCCGTCGCGCGCTGGCCGACGAACTGCTGTTTGGTCGCCTGGTCGATGGTGGCCGTCTGACGGTGGACGTGGACGATGCGGGCGAGGTGCAGCTGGACATCCAGCCGCCGCGCCGCAGCGACAAGCCGAAGACCGAGCCGACGCCTGCCTGAGTTGTTGGCTTGAGCGGCCGGCCGGGCCCGCCCTGACGGCGGCTCAGCCGCCGTCGGCAGCCGGATCCTGCTGGAAATAGCGCGCCAGCATCCCGTACAGCTCGGGGTGCTCGGCGCGCGTTGCTTTGGCGTTCACGAAAAACGCTTCGACGGCGACGGCAAAGTATTCGTCCACGCCTTCCGCGCCATACGGATCGAGCACGGTGTCTTCCCCGCGGTGCACGCGGTCACAGAAGCGTTCGTAGTCCGCGTCGATCAAGGCGATCCATGCCTCGCGCTCGGCGGCCGTGCGCAAGGGCGGCACACCGTCGGCGTCGCCGTCCAGCATGTCCAGCACATGGGCGAACTCGTGGATGACCACGTTGTAGCTGGCCTCCGCGGCGGCACCTGCCAGATCCACGTCGTGCCAGGACAGCATGATGGGCCCGCCGCCCATGGCCTCGCCGACCAGCACCTCGTCGTAGGCGTGCACCACGCCGTCGTCGTCGGCCACCTCGCGGCGGGCCACAACCTCGTCGGGATGAACGACGATGCCCACGAATCCGGCATAGGGCGACAGGCCAAAGCGCAGCACCGGCAGGCAGGCCTGCACGGCGATGCTCAGTGCCATGCCGTCGTCGATCACCAGGCCGCCGGCGCCGGCGAATTCCTTCTGGTCGAGGAAGAGGCTGGCCAGGCGGCGCAGTTCGGCCAGGTCGCCGGGTGTGCGCTGCTGGACGAAGGGCAGTCGGGCCACGGTCAGGTCCCACAACGCGTCGGGAATGGCACGCCGCTGCAGCGCGCGCGCCTCCCGGTGTGCGCGCCATCGGGACAGCCAGTCCCTCATGGCTGGGCAGCGAGGTCGAGTGTTTGCAGGCCGTCTGCCGTCAGCCGCAGCATGCGGGCGCGGGGCGTGCGGCCGTCGAAGTCCCAGTCCCCCATCACGTGCCGGACGGCGCCGCCAGGCAGCGCATGCCGGGCAGGGCGGTGCGTGTGGCCATGGATCATCCCGGTGGCGTCGGCCGCCTGCATCCAGGCGAGCGTGGCAGCCTCGTCAACATCGGTCGACAGGTCGGGTGACATGCCGGATTGGTGCGCCTCGCTGGCCGCCCGCATGGCGCGGGCCTGGGCTTGGCGCTGCGCCAGCGGCTGCTGCAAGAAGTGCTGCTGCCACACGGGATTGCGGACCTGGGCGCGGAAGCGCTGGTAGGCCTGGTCGGCGAGGCACAGGGCGTCGCCATGCGTGAGCAGGAAGCGCTGGCCCCACGCGCTCAGCACCGTCGGGTCCGGCAGCCCCTTGACGCCGCAAGGCTCGAGCAAATCGTGGCCCACCAGGAAGTCGCGGTTGCCCGGCATGAACGCGAGCGTTCGCCGGCTCGCGGCGCGGCGCAGCACGTCCGCGCATTCGCGCTCGAAGCCGTCGTGCCGCGAGTCGTCGCCGACCCACAGCTCGAACAGGTCCCCGAGCATCAGCACCGCATCGGCCGGTGTCTCGAGCAGGTGCCGGGCCCAAACATCGAAAGTACGCGGCATGTCGGCACTGAGGTGCACGTCCGACAGCAGGTCGATGACGCGCCAGCGCGGATCAGCCTCGTACGTTGCGATGGATGCCGGCACCACGGTTCAGACTTCGACGACCTTCTCGATCACGACGTCTTCGTTGGGCACATCGTCATGGAAGCCCTTGCGGCCGGTGGCGACGCGCTCGATCTTGTCGACGATGTCCATCCCGGCAACCACCTTGCCGAACACCGCGTAGCCCCAGCCCTGCGGAGACTCGGACTTGAAGTTCAGGAACTCGTTGTCGGCGGTGTTGATGAAGAACTGCGCCGTGGCCGAGTGCGGTGCGCTGGTGCGCGCCATGGCCAATGTGTACTTCTGGTTCTTGACGCCGTTGTTCGCCTCGTTGGCGATCGCCTCGCGCGTCGGCTTCTGCTGCATGCCGGGAGCAAAGCCGCCGCCCTGGATCATGAAGCCCTTGATGACGCGGTGGAACACCGTGCCGTCGTAGTGGCCGGCGCGCACATAGGCGAGGAAGTTCTCAACGCTGGCCGGGGCCTTGGCGTCGTCCAGTTCGATGCGGATCGTGCCCGCATTGGTGGTCATCTCGACGGTCTTGGTCATGTCAGTTCTCCACGGTGGCCTTGTTGATGACGATGGCTTGCAGCGGCACGTTCTCGTGCCCGCCCTTGTTGCCGGTCGGGGTGGTCTTGATCTTCTCGACGACGGTGTCCATGCCTTCGACCACACGGCCGAACACGGCATAACCATTGCCGTCGGGCGAATTGGCGGCGTTCAGGAAGTCGTTGTCGCGCACGTTGATGAAGAACTGCGAGGTGGCGGAGTTCGGCACCGACGTGCGGGCCATGGCCAGCGTGCCGCGCTTGTTGGTGAGGCCGTTGCGGGCCTCCAGCACGATGGGCGGGCGGGTTGGCTTTTCCTTCATGTCCGGGGTCATGCCGCCGCCCTGGATCATGAAGTCGTTGATGACCCGGTGGAAGATGGTCCCGTTGTAGTGCCCGGCCTTGACGTAGCCCAGGAAGTTCTCGACGGTCTTCGGCGCCTTCTCGGGATCGAGCTGCACGACGATGTCGCCGGCGGTCGTCGACAGCCGCACCTTTTGAGCGATAGCAGGCGCGCAGAGCGCGATGCCGGCCGCGAGGGCGCAGGCCCAGCGCAGGGCGATGTGTTGCATCGGGGGGACTCCTCGGTGGGTGGATCAGCGGCCGGAGAGGTCGCGCGCGATGCGCAATTTGCGCTGCAGCGACGGTTCGGCCTGGGGGTTGGCGCTCGCCTTCTCGTAGGCGCGCTGCGCCAAGCGGGCGAAGACGTCGCCCAGGTTTTCCTGGGCGGCAAAGTAGTTGGGGTCCTGACGGAGCGCGAGCTCCAGCAGCTCGCGCGCGCGGTCGAGCTGGCCGCGCGCCGCGTGAAGCACCGCCAGGTTGTTGTACGGCTCGGGCAGGTCCGGATGGTCTTGCGTCAGCCGCTCGAACACCGCCATGGCGTCCGTCTCGTGGCGCGTCTCGGACAGGATCACGCCCTTCAGGAAGAGCAGCCGCGGGCTGCCGGGCTGCGAAGCCAGGGCCGCATCGAGGCGTTGTGTGGCGAGCGCCGCGTCGCCGCTGCGGAACAGGCGTTCGATGTCGCGCGCGGGGTCGGCGGGAGGGTCGGCCGCGTGCACGGAAGCCGCCATCAACGATGCAGCCAGCAGTGCCAGGGCGCGGAGAAACAAGGGTGGTGGGGGCATCGGAGGAGGGGTTGCGGCGGGGGCCGCAGCGACGGTGCGCCGCTATACTGAATCGATTGTAAGACCCTCGTTCGTGCGTCCTTGGCGCGTCCTTCCGGAGCACGTCCACACTCCCCGAACCGCCCACCGGGCCAGGCACAAAGCCTGTCGTCCCGGCCGGCGGTCTTGCCTGTTTCGCGATGAGCCTTCGCCTGTACAACACGCTGACCCGCCGCGTCGAGCCCTTCGTTCCGATCGTGCCGGGCCAGGCGCGCATGTACGTTTGCGGGATGACGATCTATGACCTGTGCCACATGGGTCATGCCCGCATGATGATGGCCTTCGACGTGGTGTACCGCTGGCTGCGCGCGAGCGGCTACGAAGTCACCTACGTCCGCAACATCACCGACATCGAGGACAAGATCATCAAGCGCGCGGTCGAGCGCGGCATCACCATCCGTGCACTGACCGACGAGATGATCGCGGCGATGCGCGAAGACATCGGCGCCATCGGCATCGCGCCCCCGACGCACGAGCCGCGCGCCACCGAGTACGTGCCGCAGATGCTGTCGCTGATCGGCACGCTGGAAGGCAAGGGCCTGGCTTACCGCGCCAGCAATGGCGACGTGAACTACGCGGTCCGCAAGTTCGAGGGCTACGGCAAGCTCTCCGGCAAGTCGATCGACGAACTGCGCGCGGGCGAACGCGTCTCTGTGGACGAGGGCAAGGAAGACCCGCTCGACTTCGTGCTGTGGAAGGCGGCCAAGGCCGACGAGCCGGCGGATGCCAAGTTCCCTGGCCCTTATGGCGAGGGGCGCCCCGGCTGGCACATCGAGTGCTCGGCCATGTCCTGCGCCGTGCTGGGCGAGCACTTCGACATCCATGGCGGCGGCATGGACCTGCAGTTCCCGCACCACGAGAACGAGATCGCGCAGAGCGAAGGTGCGCTGGGCAAGCCCTTCGTCAACTACTGGCTGCACAACGGCTTCCTGAACGTCGACAACGAGAAGATGTCGAAGTCGCTCGGCAACTTCTTCACCATCCGCGACGTGCTGAAGAGCTTCGACGGCGAGTCGCTGCGCTTCTTCATGCTGCGCACGCACTACCGCAGCCCGTTCAACTTCAGCGACGCCAGCCTGGAAGACGCGCGCACCGCACTGCGCAGGCTCTACACCGCGCTGGACAGTGCGCCGGCCGCCGACGCGGCCGTGGTCGATGCGGCCATCGACTGGCAGCAGCCGCAGGCGGCGGCTTTCCGCGCGGCGATGGACGACGACTTCAACACGCCTGCCGCGCTGGCCGTGCTGTTCGATCTGGCGACCGAGCTCAACCGCACGAAGTCAGCGGCCATGGCTTTGCTGCTGCGCCAGCTTGGCGGCACGCTCGGCATCCTCCAACAGGCGCCGCGCGCCTTCCTGCAGGCGGGCAGCGGCCTCGACGAGGCCTCGATCGAGCGGATGATTGCCGAGCGCCAGGCCGCGAAGCAGGCGCGCAATTTCGCCGAGGCGGACCGCATCCGCCAGGCCCTGTCCGCGCAAGGCATCGAGCTGAAAGACTCGCCGCAGGGCACCACCTGGGTCCGGGCCTGACAGCGTGGGCAAGGCCACGGCAGCAGGCGTCACGCCTGAATACTGGGACGATGCCTGCCGGCATCTGGCGCGGCGCGACCGCGTCATGAAGAAGCTGATTCCGCAGTTCGGCGAAGCACGCCTGCAGAGCCGCGGCGATGCCTTCACGACCTTGGCCCGCTCCATCGTCGGGCAGCAGATTTCGGTGAAGGCCGCGCAGTCGGTGTGGGAGCGTTTCGCGGCCACGGTGGGCGGCGTGTCGACGCGGCTGCAGCCGGCGGCGGTGCTGGCACTCCAGATCGAGGAGATGCGCGCCGTGGGCTTGTCCGCGCGCAAGACCGACTACCTGTCCGACTTGGCGCGGCATTTCCAATCAGGCGCTGTGCACGTGCGCGAGTGGCAGCAGATGGACGACGAGGCCATCATCGAGGAACTGGTGGCCATCCGCGGCATCGGCCGCTGGACCGCCGAGATGTTCCTCATCTTCCACCTGATGCGGCCCAACGTGCTGCCGGTGGACGACCTCGGGCTCATCAAGGGCATCAGCGTCAACTACTTCAGCGGCGAGCCTGTATCGCGCGCCGAGGCACGCGAGGTGGGGGAGGCATGGGCGCCTTTCCGCTCTGTTGCCACATGGTACATTTGGCGCAGCCTCGACCCGCTGCCGGTAGAGTACTGATCTCCGATCAAGAAGCCTCGCGCTCCCGCGCGCTTCGCCCCTCCCGGCCCTTGTTCCACCCAACCTGCTGAGGCGGATGAGCAAACGACACTTCCTCGAGTTCGAGCAACCCATCGCTGAACTCGAAACCAAGATCGAAGAGCTGCGCTACGTCCAGAACGAGTCCGCCGTCGACATCTCCGAGGAGATCGACCGCCTCGACAAGAAGAGCCAACAGCTCGCGAAGGACATCTACGCGAACCTGTCGCCCTGGCAGGTCACGCAGATCGCGCGGCATCCCCAGCGGCCCTACACGCTGGACTACGTCAACGAGATCTTCACCGACTACCAGGAACTGCATGGCGACCGCGCGTTCGCGGACGATGCGTCCATCGTCGGCGGCATGGCGCGCTTCAATGGCCAGGCCTGCATGGTGCTCGGGCACCAGAAGGGCCGCGACACCAAGGAGCGCGCGCTGCGCAACTTCGGCATGTCGCGTCCGGAGGGTTACCGCAAGGCCTTGCGCTTGATGAAGCTGGCCGAGAAATTCGGCCTGCCGGTCTTCACCTTCGTCGACACGCCGGGCGCCTATCCTGGAATTGGAGCGGAAGAGCGCGGCCAGTCCGAGGCCATCGGCCGCAACATCTTCGAGATGGCGCAGCTGGAAGTGCCGATCATCTCCACCATCATCGGCGAAGGCGGCTCAGGCGGCGCGCTGGCCATCAGCGTGGCCGACCAGGTGCTGATGCTTCAGTTCTCCGTCTATTCGGTCATATCGCCCGAAGGCTGTGCGTCCATCCTGTGGAAGACGGCGGAGCGTGCCAGCGATGCATCGGAAGCGTTGGGCATCACTGCTCACCGCCTGAAGGCCCTGGGACTGATCGACAAGGTGGTCAGCGAGCCGGTGGGCGGCGCGCACCGCGATCCGAGGCACATGGCCTCGCAGCTCAAGCGCGCGCTGGTCGATGCACTGCGCCAGGTGTCCGACCTCAAGCCGAAGGACCTGCTGCAGCGCCGCTACGACCGCTTGCAGGCCTACGGCCGCTACGCCGACACCAAGGAGCGCTGACGCTCGAATCGGGCCAGCCGGAGCGCGCTCGCGTTCCTGCCGCCGGGGTTGAGAGCGTTGGCGCTTCGTCACGTGGGCTCGAGCGTGTTCTCGCGCCGCAGCGGCGTCTGGAGCATTGAGGCTCCGTCGACATGAAGCTCGCGATTGACGTTGCACGCGCTGCGGACGGCGGCCGGCCTACGGTCGCCGTGGCGTTCAGCGGCGGGCGTGACTCGTTGGCCCTGCTGCATGCGACGACGCGTGCCGCCGGCGCATTCGGCATCGATGTCGTCGCGCTGCATGTGCACCACGGGTTGGTGCCTGTCGCCGATGAGTGGGTCCGCTCCGCGCAGCGCTTGTGCGCACGCTGGCGGCGGCGAGGCTGGCCGGTTCGACTGAGATGGCAGCGCCTGGATGGCACGCCCGCCCAGGGCGACAGCGTGGAGGCGTGGGCGCGTCGCGAGCGCTACGCAGCTTTGCGGCGCATGGCGGCCGAAGAGGGCGCTTCGCTGGTGCTGCTGGCGCAGCACCGGCGCGATCAGGCGGAGACGGTGCTGCTGCAGGCCCTGCGCGGCGCAGGACCGAAGGGCCTGGCAGCCATGCCGCGCGTGGCACAGCGCGAAGGGCTGATGTGGGTGCGGCCCTGGCTGTCGCAACCACGCGAAGCCATTGACGCGTACATCAAGCGCTATCAGCTGCGGCCGGTCGAAGATCCTTCCAATGCTGACGTGCGCTGGGCACGCAACCGCTTGCGGGAGCGGGTCTGGCCCGCACTGACCAGCGCGTTCCCGGACGCCGAGCAATCTCTTGCGGCCGTGGCGGCCCGTGCAGCGGAGGCTTCGGCTGCGCTCGCTGAATGGACCGCTGCCGATATGGCAGCCGTGGAGCGAGAGGGCGGGCTCGATCGGGCCGCGTGGCTGTCGCTGTCGCCGGCGCGGCGCGCGCTGGTGCTGCGCGCATGGCTTGCGGAGCAACTGCGGTCCGGCGCACCGGAATCGTTGGTGCGGCGGCTGTTGCAGGAGTGGCCGCGTGCCGGCACCGCGCAGTGGCCGGCGGATAGCCGCCGCGTGCTGCAGGCCCACCGCGGGCGCTTGCACGTGGCGGTCCGGGCGGGGGACCCGCCGGCCCAGGGCGGCCTCGGGACCCTGGATCTGTCCGTGGCCGGCGATCATCCCGTGCAGGCCTGGCATGGGCATTTCGAGGTGCGATCAGCAACGGAGGGCGGGATTGATCAAGCACGGCTGCGCGAAGTCCAGTTGCGCGCGCGTAGCGGCGGCGAAAGATTCCAGCGCGCGCCGAAGACACCGCCACGCAGCCTGAAGAAGCAATACCAGTCCGCAGGCATCACGGGTGCCGGGCGGGAGGGTCCGCTCGCCTGGTCGGGTCAGCAATTGCTCTACGTGCCGGGGCTCGGCATCGATGCCCGCGCCACGGCCGAACCGGGCCAGCCCCAATTGACGCTGCGCTGGGTGCTGCATCGCATCACCTAAAATGGCGGATTCGCGTCCCGGAGCCGCGCGGTTCAATGTGCTCCGACACCCACTCCTCACATGGCACTGATCGTTCACAAGTACGGCGGAACGTCGATGGGCTCGCCCGAGCGCATCAAGAGCGTCGCCAAGCGCGTCGCCAAATGGGCGCGCGCCGGCCACCAGATGGTGGTCGTCCCCTCCGCGATGAGCGGGGAGACCAACCGCCTGCTGGGCCTGGCGAAAGAAGTGCAGCCGGCCACGATGGACGCCGCCGTGATGCGCGAACTGGACATGATCGCCTCCACCGGCGAACAGGTGTCCGTGGGCCTGCTGGCGCTGGCGCTGCAGGCCGAAGGCATGCCGGCGGTGAGTTACACCGGCTGGCAGGTGCCGGTGAAGACCGATTCGTCGTACACCAAGGCGCGCATCGAAAGCATCGACGACGCCCGCGTGCGCAGCGATCTGGCCGAGGGCAAGGTGGTCATCATCACCGGCTTCCAGGGCATCGACGACGAAGGCTCGATCACGACCTTGGGCCGGGGCGGCTCCGACACCTCGGCCGTGGCCGTGGCGGCCGCGCTGAAGGCCGATGAGTGCCTGATCTACACCGACGTCGACGGTGTCTACACGACCGATCCGCGCGTCGTGCCCGAAGCCAAGCGCCTGCTGACCATCAGCTTCGAAGAGATGCTGGAGATGGCCAGCCTGGGCTCGAAGGTGCTGCAGATCCGCTCCGTCGAGTTCGCCGGCAAGTACCGCGTGCCGCTGCGCGTGCTGTCGAGTTTCACGCCCTGGGACATCGCGATCGAAGAAGAAGCGAAGTCCGGCACCCTGATCACCTTTGAGGAAGACGAAAAGATGGAACAAGCCGTCGTCTCGGGCATCGCGTTCAACCGCGACGAAGCCAAGTTCACCGTGGTCGGCGTGCCCGACAAGCCCGGCATCGCGTACCAGATCCTGGGCGCCGTGGCCGAGGCCAACATCGACGTCGACGTGATCGTGCAGAACATGTCGCACGACGGTCGCACCGACTTCTCGTTCACCGTGCACCGCAACGACTACCAGCGCACGCTGGACCTGCTGAAGGGCTCGGTCGTGCCGTCCACCGGCGCCACGCAGGTGATGGGCGACCCGAAGATCTGCAAGGTGTCGATCGTCGGCATCGGCATGAAGAGCCACGTGGGCGTGGCCGCCAAGATGTTCCGCACGCTGAGCGAAGAGGGCATCAACATCCAGATGATCACGACCAGCGAGATCAAGACCTCGGTGGTGATCGACGAGAAGTACATGGAGCTCGCGGTGCGCGCGCTGCACAAGTCCTTCGGGCTGGACGCGGTGGACACGTCCGCCGCCTGAGCAACGAGGCGATCGCGGGCGAAAGAAGTTCGTTTGTGATTGCTTCGCCGGCGCGTGGCGCGTCAGACCGCTGCTAGAATGCGCGCTGGCCTGGAGTCGTGACCGAGTGGCCGAAGGTGCTCCCCTGCTAAGGGAGTATGTGGGC
>CBIHPZ010000061.1:0-11444 GCA_966211865.1 uncultured Aquabacterium sp. | reverse complement strand
GAAGTCATCGGCCACGATGCCGTGGCGAGCGATCTTGTCGTACAGCGTCTTGCGCGCGATGCCCAGCGCCTCGCAGGCGCTGCTCATGCGGCCCTTGTGGGCCTTCAGCGCCTGTTCGATCAGCACCTTCTCGAACTGGTCCACCTGCTGCGTCAGGTTCATCGGCGTGGTGCTCGCCTCGGTGCTGAGCAGGCCGTCGGCGCGCAGGCCCAGCACGTAGCGTTCGGCCGCGTTGCGCAGTTCGCGCACGTTGCCGGGCCAGTCGTGGGCCATCAGCTTGCGTGACAGCGCGTCGCTCATCGGCCGCGGCTCGCGGTTGTGCTTGGCGGAGGCCTGCAGCACGAAGTGCTCGAAGAGCAGCGGCACGTCTTCGCGCCGTTCGCGCAGCGGCGGCAGGTCCAGCAGCGCCACGTTCAGGCGGTAGTACAGGTCGGCGCGGAACTTGCCCTGCTCGGACAGCTGCTGCAGGTCGGCCTTGGTCGCGGCGATGACGCGTATGTCGACCGTTATCTCCTCGTTCGATCCCAGGCGTTCCAGGCGGCGCTCCTGCAGCACGCGCAGCAGCTTCACCTGGAAGCCCATCGGCATGCTCTCGATCTCGTCCAGCAGCAGGGTGCCGCCGTCGGCGTGCTCGATCTTGCCGATGCGGCGGCGCGACGCGGTGGTGAAGGCGCCGGCCTCGTGGCCGAAGAGCTCGCTTTCCAGCAGCGCCTCGGGCAGGCCGCCGCAGTTGATGGCGACGAAGGGGCGCGCGCGGCGGCTGCTCTGCTCGTGCAGGCAGCGCGCCACCAGTTCCTTGCCGGTGCCGGTCTCGCCGATCAGCATCACGTCGGCGGACGTGGCGGCCAGGGTCATGATTTCCGAGCGCAGCGTCTGGACGGCGGCGGAGCGGCCGAGCAGGGTGGCCTCGATGCCGCGCTGGTCGTGCAGCTGCTTGCGCAGCGCCTGCACCTCCATGCTCAGGAAGCGTTTTTCCAGCGCGCGGCCGACGATGTCCACCAGGCGCTCGGGCGCGAAGGGCTTCTCGATGAAGTCGTAGGCGCCGGCGCGCATGGCCTGCACCGCCATCGCCACGTCGCCGTGCGCGGTGATCAGGATGACGGGGATGCCGCGGTCCAGGCGCAGCAGCTCGTCCAGCAGCTCCACGCCGCTCATGGACGGCAGCCGCACGTCGGTGACCACGGCACCGCGGAAGCCGGCCGACAGCGCCGCCAGCGCCTCTTCGGCCGAGCCGAAGGCCAGCACCTCGCAGCCGGCCAGCTCCAGCGTCTGCGCCAGGCTGTGGCGCACCGGCGGGTCGTCGTCGATCAGCGCGACCTTGAATCCTTCAAACATGCCTCTCCTCGGATGCGGTGGTCGATGGGCCGCTTGCGGCCACGTCAGGTGCAGGCGATGGCGTGGATGCGCCGGGCATGCCGGCCGAGCCCTCGGCGGGCAGCGGTTCATCCACCAGCGCCAGGTCGAACTCGAACACCGCGCCGCTGGCCACGTCCACGGTGCGCAGCACGCCGCCGAACTCCTGCACGATGTGCGATGAGATCACCAGGCCCAGCCCCAGGCCTTCGCCCGGCGGCTTGGTGGTGAAGAAGGGCTCGAACAGGTGCTCGGCCACCGCGCGCGGAATGCCCGGGCCGCTGTCGATCACGCGCACCAGCACGCGGGCGCCGTCGGCCTCGGCCGCGATGGTCAGCGTCTTCTCGGCGGAGTTGCGCATCGCATCGGCCGCATTGCCCATCAGGTTCAGCAGCACCTGCTCCAGCCGGTAGCCGTCGCACAGCGCGTGCAGCGTGGGCGGCACGGCGCTGCGCAGCTCGATGCCGTCGGCCGCCAGGCGCTCGGCCAGCACCTGCTGGGCGTTGGCCACGGCGTCGGCCAGCCGGAGCGGCGCGGTGCGCGAGGGCGACTTGCGGGTGAAGGCCTTCAGCTGCGAGGTGATGCGCCCCATGCGCTCCACCAGCCCGCCGATGCGCGAGAGGTTCTCGCGCGCCGCGTCGGCCCGCCCGCGGTCCAGCAGCAGGAGGCCGTTGACCGACAGCGCGCGCAGCGCCGTGAGCGGCTGCCCCAGCTCGTGCGAGATGCCGGCCGACAACTGCCCCAGCAGCGCCAGCTTGCCGGACTGCACCAGCTCCTCCTGCGCCTCGCGCAGCACCTGCTCGGCATGCTGCAGTTCCAGGATCTTGTGGCGCAGCTCGCGGTTGCTGGCTTCCAGCTCGGCGGTGCGCTGCTGCACCTTCAGCTCCAGCTCGTCGTGCGCGCGCTGCAGCGCGGCGCGGGTGGCCAGCTTCTGCTGCACGACGCGGCGGCGCTGCAGCAGCAGCAGGCCCAGCAGCGCCAGGCAGCCGGCGGCCGCGCCGGCGGCCCACGACGCCGCGCGCGCGCTGCGCTGCACGCTGCTGGCGCTGGACAACACCAGCATGCGCCAGCCGAAGCGCGCCAGCGGCCGTTCGTGCATCACGTGCAGGCCCGGCGTCTCGGCGGCCGAGGGGTGCATGCGCACCAGCTGCACGCCGCCTTCGAAGCTGCGGTAGGGCACGGTCAGCGTGTCCAGCGGCCGCAGCTTCCAGGCCGGCACGGCGGACATCACCACCAGCCCCTTGGCGTCCACCACCAGGGGCTTTTCGGCATCGGGGCGGAAGGCGGCGTTGATCCAGGTGGCCTCGATCGGCTCCAGGCTGATGCGCACGATCACGGCGCCCAGCGCGCGGCCTTCCCGCATCAGCGGGCGGGCCAGGCAGACCTCGGGCGCGCCGGTGTCGGGGTCGTTGGCGAAGCGGCTGGTGTCCTGGCCGGTCAGCGCCTCGGCCACGCAGGGCTCGGCGGCGGCGATGTGGTCCATGCGCGATTGCGGCCGGAACCAGTCGCTGGTGGCCAGCACGCGGCCGCGCTCGTCCACCACGCGCGCCCACATCGCGCCCGAGCGGCTGGCGAAGCGGGTGAGGCGCCGGTTCACCGTGTTGCGCAGGGCAGGGCGCTCGGGCGCGCGCAGCAGGGCTTCCATCTCGGCATCGGCGTCGAACAGGCCGGGCAGGTCGCCCTGCTTGCCCAGCTCGATGTCCAGCACCGCGGCGTACAGGTCCAGCTGGTGCGCCACGGCGTCGTCCAGCGCGGCCATCTCGCGCCGCTCGCCCCAGGTCCACGCCAAGGATGCGATGCCGGCCACCAGCAGGCCGATGGCCAGCAGCGCCGACAAGGGGCCGGCGTGGCGGGCAAGGCTGGGGCGGGGCAGGTCCACGGGGTGGGGCGGGCGGTGGTGTGTGGCGGGCCGGGATTCTGGCGGGCGGGGAGGGCGCGATGCGACGGGTTTCGGGTGCGGGCGGGGTTTCGCGCCCGGTCCGCGGCGGGCCATCGGCGCTTGGTCTTGCGGCGAAAACCAGGGCGCCGTCCCTGGGCGATCCTGGGGCGAAAGCGGCGCATGTTGGGGCCATCGGGCGCGCCGGTCAAATGGGCCGCGCAGGCCGGCCAACAGGGTGTGTAGAACCCTGCACACGCCGGAAGGGGCCGGTGTATCGAAGGGCCGACGGATCGAGGCCGCACCGCCCTCCGGGCCGGCTGACCACCGGTGTTTCTGCCTGTGACGCCTCCGGGGTTTCCCGTACGCGCCGGGCGGACCGCCGAAGTTGGCACGGCGGCTGCAATGGAAGCGTCATCCGCGTGGCGGGCCACCCGCCCAGCCGTGCACCAGAAGTGAACCATCCATCACCGGAGCCCCACCGCATGAACCACGTCAACACCGCGCATGACCTGATGGACTCGATCGACGCCCAGTTGCTGCGCCTGCTGCAGGCCGACGGGCGCATGACGATCGTCAAGCTGGCGGAGGCGGTGGGCTTGTCGCAGGCCTCGACCCACGAGCGCGTGGCGCGCCTGAAGCGCGAGGGCTTCATCCTGGGCTACGAGGCGGTGCTGAACACCGAGAAGCTGAGCTCGGGCATGGTGGTGTTCGCCGAGATCAGCGTGAACGAGCCCGGCCCGGGCGTGGGCCGCGCGCTGCGCGCGGCGGTGCAGGTGCGGCAGGAGGTCATCGAGTGCCACGAGGTGGACGGCCGCTTCGACTACCTGCTGAAGACCCGCGTGGCCGACATGCTGGCCTACAAGGACTTCGTGTCCTCCGTGGTCTGGAGCCTGCCCGGCGTGCGCGAGGTGCGGACCTACGCCGTCATCGACGAGATCAAGAACACGGCGCGGATCCCCGTTCCGGCGTGATCGCGGGCTGATCGCCGGCGTGATCCCCGGCGTGATCCCCGGGCTGATTGCCGGCCACCGCGGGCCGTTGCCGAGCGGGCCTGCCGGCCCGACCGGGCGGCTGGCCGCATGTGCCCGCGGGCCCGGGCCCGGTGTTCACCACCAGCCGTAGACGGCGACCAGCGTCAGCGCGGGCACGACCAGGCCCAGCACGATGGCGGCCAGCGGCAGCGCCAGTTCGGCCATGAGTTGCTTGTTGAGTGCCATGGCGCCAATCTAGGCGGCGGCCCGGGCGGCTTCCAGTGTGCAAATGCCACTTCGGGCTGTGATTTCCTCCACGTTGAGGACGCCGCCTGTGCCTGCCCCGCGCCTGCCCCGCGCCGAGACGCCGCGCGGACGCCGCGCGCAGCGGACCGAGGCGCCTGCCGCGGAAGTGGCCGGCTTTCCCGGCGGCTTTCCAACGATCGGCCCCGGACCGGGCGCGGTCTACTCGGCGCCAGCGACGGCCAAAGCGAGCCGCCCGCCTGCCCGGAGCCCGCGCCCATGCTGATGAAACAGACCCCCGCCCACAGCGTCGTCAACCAGGACCTGCTGGGCCTGATCCCGCCGGCCGCGCGCCGCGTGGTGGAAGTGGGCTGCATGCACGGCGCCATGGCGCGCGCCTACCGGGCGAAGAACCCCGCGGTCGACTACGTCGGCATCGACATCGACCCCGACTACGCCGCCGTCGCCGCATCGGCCTGCACGCAAGCCCTGGCCGGCGACATCGAGACCTTCACGCCCGCCGCCTTCGACAAGCTGTTCCCCAGCGACTGCTGGATCTTCGGCGACTGCCTGGAACACCTGCGCGACCCCTGGCGCATCGTCAGCACCATCCGCGAGGGCATCGACGCCGACGGCTGCCTGCTGGCCTGCATCCCCAATGCCCAGCACTGGAGCGTGCAGATGCGCCTGGCCACCGGCCTCTTCCGCTACGAGGACTCGGGCCTGATGGACCGCACCCACGTGCGCTGGTTCACCCGCGTCACGATGATCGAGATGTTCCTCAAGGCCGGCTGGAAGCTCGAGACGGCCTTCAGCCGCCAGCTGCCCACCGCGGCACCGCCGGCGCTGATGGAGGGCATCAAGGCCATCGCGCAGGCCGGTGGGGCCGACCCGGAGCAGGCGGCCGTCGACGCCAACGCCTTCCAGTACTTGTTCAAAGTGGTGCCGGCTTAGGCGCCAGGGCGCCTGCGCCGGCGCCACTTTGAACGCGTACGCCTTAACGTTCCGCTCCCCCGAGCCCCCTCCGGGAAGGGGCTCCAGCGCGATCGTGGGCTCCCTCCAGCCTCCCTCCGAGAGGGAGGCTCCAGTCAGCTTGACGATGGTCGAGCGCTGCCCCGGTCCTGGCCCCTGTCGGCACTTCCGCGCTGGGATTGAGCCCGAAAAGCGCCGCCTTTCAGCCGATTGGCGCGGGTCTCGCGAAGGTCTACTCCTCCGTGTCGAACCACCTGATGCGTTGACCCGCTGCCTGCCGCGATGTCCCGTCCCTTGCCCCACCGCCGCCAGCCCAACCGCGTTGCCGCCGTGCTGCTGCTGGTGCTGTTGGCCGTGCTGCTGTCGCCGCTGGCGGCGCAGGCGCAAGGCCGCTGCGAGGATGACGTGCCCGCGCTGCTGCCCGCCGTGCCCGCCGACCAGGCCCGCACCGGCCTGCGCACCCTGGTGCGCCGCGCCATCGACCAAAGCCCGCAGGCCAGCGCCACCCGCCTGCTGGCCGAAGCCGCGCTGGACGACGCGGAGGAAGTGCGCGCCGCCAAGGCCCCGCAGGCTTCGCTGAACGCCAGCCTGGGCCCCAACGCCTCGCGCAGCCGCGGCCAGAACAGCACCAGCGCGCTGCAGGCCGGCGTGGCCTTGAGCGTGAGCCAGCTGCTGTGGGACGGCGGCCGCACCGACAGCCTGATCGGCTGGCGCCAGCGCCTGGCCGATGCCGCGCGCTATGGCGACCTGACGAACCGCGAGCTGCTGGCGCTGTCCACCATCTCGCTGGCGCTGGAGCGCAGCCGCTTCCAGCAGCAGGTGCTGGTGTACGCCCAGTACGTGCGCAAGATGCAGTGCCTGGCGAAGTCGCTGGAGCAGATCGTGGCCGCGGACCGCGGGCGCCTCTCCGAGCTGGTGCAGGTGCGCAAGAGCCTGCAGCAGGCCGAACTGTCGCGCGTCACCACCGAATCGCAGCTGCGCCAGGTGGACGTGCGCTTGAAGCGTTATGTCGGCGAGCCGCTGCCGCCGGCCGAGGACTGGTCGGCCCTGCTGAACGCGGTGCCCGACATGGCGGCGCTGCAACGGGAAGCGCAGCGCTCGGCCGAGATCGCGCAGCTGGACGCCAGCGCCGAGGCCGCGCAGCAGCTGGCCCGCTCGGTCGAGGCCAGCCAGCAGCCGCGCATCAGCTGGACCAGCGGTGCGAACACCAGTTCGGTCTTTGGCGGCACCATCGGCGCCCAGCACGGCAAGGGCCTGAGCGTGGGCCTGGCCATCAGCATCCCGCTGCTGGACGCCGGCAACGTGGCCGCCACCGCCGCCGCCAAGAAGCGCGCCCAGGCCGCCACGCTGCAGCGCGACGAAGCCCTGCTGGCCCGCCGCGCCCGCATCGCCGAGGTGTACGAACAGACGACGGCCAGCTTCGACCGCGCCCAGCGGGTGGACGCCGTGCTGCGCGACAGCGAACGCCTGCGCGACGCCACGCTGCAGCAATGGCAGCAGCTGGGCCGCCGCTCGCTCTTCGACGTGATGGCCGCCGAGGGCGACCACTACGGCCTGCGCATCTCCCTGGTCAACGCGCTGATCGACGGGCAGCAGAGCAATGCGGTGCTGCTGTCGCTGGGGCGTGGGGTGACGGAGTTCCTGCAATGACGCGCGATGCCCGGCCGTTCCCAGGCAGCGTGCGCCCCTCGGGGGCCGGGCGCGCAGCGCTCAAGGGGCTGACATGACCGACGCCATCTTCGTTCTCCAGCGCAGCGACGTCATCCACCTGGCCGCCCACAAAGCGCGCTATGAAGCCGCACACCTGATCTGCGTCGACCCCGGCATCCTGGACGCCGTGGTGGCCGCGGGCTTTGCGAATTACGAACTGCGCCGCATCGACGTCGGCGCCGACCTGTCCACCAGCGTGTACGCCGAAGCCCAGGCCCGCGCCGCCCGCATCGACCAGCGCCTGACGCGCGAGCGCAACCGCCTGTTCGGACGCGGCCAGTGGGCCGGCTGGGACCAGTCGCACCTGTACCTCTTCTTCCAGCGCGCGCTCACCATCGAACGCATCGGCCAGGCCGCCGAGGCCGCCTTCACCGAAGCACGCATCGGCCTGCTGCGGCCCTCGAACCCGCAGCTCTTCAACTTCGATTCGATGTTGTCGACCGAGATCGTCGCCGGCAATGCCGCGCGCTGGCAGGTCGTGGACACCTACGACGCCGGCCGCTTCTGGAACCCGGCGATGCTGGGCTTCTGCATCGATGCGCATGGCGTGCTGGCCAACGTGGCGGCCCTGGGCCACGTGGATGCGCTGACCCACATCCCCACCTGCTTCTACGACGCCCGGACCTTCGCCCAGGCCATCGGCGAGCATTTCCAGACCAGCATCGACATTCCCGGGCTGTACTGCGACGTGCCGGTGCGCCGCGGCCATTCGCTGCTGCTGAAGCCGCTGGACCACGGCACCGGCCCGGCGCGCAGCCTGTGCGAGCTGTATGCCGAGAAGGCGCGCCAGGTCTTCAGCGACGAACTGGCCGCGCTGGTGCCCAACCGCCCCGCGCTGGAAGCGCAGGCCGCCGCGCTGGCCCGCCGCAGCCTGATCCAGGCGCTGAACTTCCACGGCCTGCAGCACGCGCTGCAGGGCCAGGTGCCGCGCATCATCGTGGCCGACCACGACACCGGCAACAACGGCCCGCTGTTCTCGCTGGCCCATGCGCTGGGCTCGCCCATCACCGTGCTGCCGCATTCCGCCTACCCCACGTCCCCGCTGCCGCACGCGCAGCAGGTGGAAGCGGTGGAACTGCCCGGCTTCCACCCGCCGGTGCGCACCGTGCTGGGCCAGCCGGTGGCACGCCGCGTGGTGGCCTTCCGCGCCCGCCCGCAGCCGCAGCCGCGCACGCAAGCCCGCCGCGTCTGCCTGCTGCTGAACACCATGCAGAGCGAGGGCCTGTCGTACATCGACTTCTTCGGCCTGATCCGCTTCTTCAAGTCGCTGCGCGCGCTGTGCGCCCACCACGACCGCGACCTGTGCGTGCGCCTGAAGCCCAGCACGCCCGCGCTGAACGTGGTGGCCGGTGCCTTCGGCGAGCCGGCCGGCTACTTCCAGCGCACCATGGCCCAGCCCATCGACGAGGTGGCCGCCGAGAGCGACATCTGCATCGCCTACGGCGAGCCCACCAGCGGCACCCTGAGCTTCCTGGACGCCGGCAGCTGGGTGATGCACGTCAGCGACCAGCACTGGGCGGCCGACTACGTCATCACGCCGCCTTACGTCAGCGACGGCCTGGTGCCGTCCTTCGACAGCACCCAGGGCCTGCGGGTGCTGGATGCCGTGCTCGCGTCGAATGAACGTTATCTGAAAGTCCAGGGCCAGCAGGCCCGGGACTACGCGCCGCGCTGCCAGCCGACGCACGAGAGCCTGTTTTCCGAACCGCTTGTCGATCCTTCCACCGAACCCGTACCCCTCCAAGGAGCCTGAAGCCATGCTGAGCAACAAGTCCATCCTCATCACCGGCGGAACCGGCTCGTTCGGCAAGGCCTTCGTGCACACGGTGTTGTCGCGCTACCCGGACGTCAAGCGCCTGGTGATCTATTCGCGCGACGAGCTGAAGCAGTTCGAGATGCAGCAGCTGCTGCCGCCTTCGAAGTACCCGCAGCTGCGCTACTTCATCGGCGACATCCGCGACCAGGCCCGCCTGACGCGTGCCTTGGAAGGCATCGACATCGTGGTGCACGCCGCCGCGCTGAAGCAGGTGCCCACCGCCGAGTACAACCCCTTCGAGTGCATCAAGACCAACGTGCTGGGCGCGCAGAACCTGATCGAGGCCTGCCTCGACACCAAGGTGCAGCGCGTGGTGGCCCTGTCCACCGACAAGGCGGCCGCGCCCATCAACCTGTACGGCGCCACCAAGCTGTGCTCGGACAAGCTGTTCGTGGCCGGCAACAACATCAAGGGCAGCCGCGACCTGCGCTTCTCGGTCGTGCGCTACGGCAACGTGATGGGCAGCCGCGGCTCGGTGATTCCCTTCTTCGCCGAGAAGCGCGCCACCGGCGTGCTGCCGATCACCGACCCGCAGATGACCCGCTTCAACATCTCGCTGCAAGAGGGCGTGGACATGGTGCTGTGGTCCATCGAGCATGCCTGGGGCGGCGAGATCCTGGTGCCGAAGATCCCGTCCTACCGCATCACCGACGTGGCCAGCGCCGTGGCGCCGGAAGCCGAGCAGAAGATCGTCGGCATCCGCCCCGGTGAAAAGATCCACGAGGAAATGATCACCGCCAGCGACAGCCCCAACACCGTGGACCTCGGCCACTACTACGCCATCCTGCCCAGCGGCGCCGAGTACAGCATCGACGACTACTGCACCCGCATGAACGCCACCCGCGTGAAGCCCGGTTTCTCGTACGACAGCGGCAGCAACACCGAGTTCCTGTCGGTGCCGCAGCTGCAGGAAATGATCAAGGCCGAGATCGGCTCCGCGCACTCCCACTGAGCCGCCGCGTCGCCATGGCCTTCATTCCCTACAGCCGCCAGCACATCACCGAAGACGACATCGCCGCGGTGAACGCGGTGCTGCGTTCGGAGTTCCTGACGCAGGGGCCGGCCGTGCCGGCTTTCGAGCAGGCGTTTGCCGCGCATCACCAGGTGAAGCACGCGGTGGCGGTGAGCAATGCCACCGCCGGCCTGCACCTGGCCTGCCTGGCACTGGGCGTGGGCCCGGGTTCACGCGTGTGGACCAGCCCCAACAGTTTTCTGGCCTCGGCCAATTGCGCGCTGTACTGCAACGCCGAGGTCGATTTCGTCGACATCGATCCGGCCACGCGCAACATGTCCGTCAGCGCGCTGTCCACCAAGCTGGAAGCGGCGCGCCGCACCGGCACCCTGCCGCAGGTGGTGATCCCGGTCGACTTTGCCGGCCTGCCCTGCGACCTGCGCGAGATCCGCGCGCTGGCCGACCGCTACGGTTTCCGCATCCTGCAGGACGCCTCGCACGCCACCGGCGCGCGCTACCTGGGTGCCCCGGTGGGCAGCGCCTGGGCCGATGCCAGCGTCTTCAGCTTCCACGCCGTCAAGATCGTCACCACCGCCGAGGGCGGGCTGGTGACGACGCAGAACGACGCCATCGCGCGCGAACTGCAGCTGCTGCGCTCGCACGGCATGACGCGCGACGCCGCGCTGATGGAAGGCGAGCCCGACGGCCCCTGGTACTACGAGCAGCAGCGCCTGGGCTACAACTGCCGCATGACCGACGTGCAGGCCGCGCTGGGCCTGTCGCAGTTCAAGCGCCTGGACGCGATGCACGCGAAGCGTGCCGCGCTGGCCGAGCGTTATGACGGCCTGCTGGCCGCGCTGCCGGTCAAGCGCCCGGCGCGCGTGGCCGACCGGGTGTCGGCCTGGCACCTGTATGCCATCGAGCTGGACGCCGGCATCGACCGCCGCCGGGTGTTCGAAGCGCTGCGCGCCGCCGACATCGGCGTCAACGTGCACTACATCCCGATCCACACGCAACCGCACTACCGGCGCCTGGGCTTCCAGCGCGGTGACTTTCCCGCCGCCGAGGCCTACTATGCGCAGGCGATCAGCCTGCCGCTCTTCCCCGAGATGACGCAGGCCGAGCAGGACCATGTGGTGGCGACCCTGGCCGCGGCGATCGGAAGTTAGCGAAGGAAGAGAAGCGATGCGCCTGGCGATCATCCCGGCCCGCGGCGGCAGCAAGCGCATCCCGCGCAAGAACATCCGCGACTTTGCCGGCCGGCCGATGATCGGCTACGCCATCGCCGCCGCGCGCGAGTCCGGCGTGTTCGACCGCATCGTGGTCTCCACCGACGACGACGAGATCGCCGCCATCGCGAAGGAGCAGGGCGCCGAGGTGCCCTTCATGCGCCCGCCCGCGCTGTCGAACGACACCGCCGGCACCGTGCCCGTGCTGCAGCATGCGATGCAGAAGCTGCACTGCCCGGACGATGCCCAGGTGTGCTGCATCTACCCCGGCGTGCCGCTGCTGCAGGCGAAGGTGCTGCGCGAGGCGCTGGACCTGCTG
>CBIHPZ010000060.1:0-11551 GCA_966211865.1 uncultured Aquabacterium sp. | reverse complement strand
GCCGGCACGCGCTGGCCGCCGTGCAGCAGGCCGCCGACGACCACCAGGTAGTCGTGGCGCTGCGGTGATTCGAGTGGCGCGTCGGGCGTGACGCTGGCGCCACAGCTCGACACGACCGGGCCGTTGGTCGCGTCCAGCACCGCCCAGCGCGCCAGCCGCGGCCGGCTGCGGTCTCCTTCGTCGGCGGCCAGGCGCAGTGCGTCGACGAACCCGGCGAAGGCGGTCAGCGTGAAGCGCGGTGTCAGCAGGAAGCCGATGCGCAATCGGGGTTCGACGGGCTTGTCTCGGGTGGATTGGCTCATGGCGACCTTCGGTGGCGCGGCGTCTTCGTCTTCGCGCGCGGCTGAAGCGGACTTCCGCAAGCGCTCGAAAAGCACAGGGGGCCAGTGCGGCGGCCTGGCGGGCCCAGATTGGAGCCTGTGGAGTAGTCCGGTGCATCCGAGCGGGTCACAGGCTGCCAGCGGCCCATCGTAGCGGGGATGTCGCAAATCGCCTCATGCGTGTCGCAATCGGATCAGCGGCGAAGGCGGTGCGCGCCGAAGATGCGTGCACGTCGTCATCACCGGAACCCCCGCATGTTCAGCTACGCACAACAGTCGCTCAAGGCCGTCGACCCCGATCTGTGGGCGGTGGTGCAGCAGGAGCACCAGCGCCAGGAGCAGCACATCGAGCTGATCGCCAGCGAGAACTACACCTCGCCCGCGGTGATGGCGGCCCAGGGCAGCCAGCTGACCAACAAGTACGCCGAGGGCTATCCCGGCAAGCGCTATTACGGCGGCTGCGACTACGTGGACCTGGCGGAGCAATTGGCACTGGACCGGGTGAAGCAGCTCTTCGGCGCCGACCAGCACGGCTGGGCCGCGAACGTGCAGCCGCATTCGGGCGCGCAGGCCAATGAAGCCGTCTTCATGGCGCTGCTGAACCCCGGCGACACCTTCATGGGCATGAACCTGGCCGAAGGCGGCCACCTGAGCCACGGCATGAAGCTGAACATGAGCGGCAAGTGGTTCAACGTGGTCAGCTACGGCCTGAATGAACAGGAAGAGATCGACTACGACGCGATGGAGCGCAAGGCGCACGAGAGCAAACCCAAGCTCATCATCGCCGGCGCCTCGGCCTATGCGCTGCGCATCGATTTCGAGCGCTTCGCGAAAGTCGCGAAGGACGTGGGCGCGCTGCTGATGGTGGACATGGCCCATTACGCCGGCCTCATTGCCGCGGGCGTCTATCCCAATCCCATTCCGCACGCCGACATCGTCACCAGCACCACGCACAAGAGCCTGCGCGGCCCGCGCGGCGGCATCATCCTGATGAAGCCCGAGCATGAAAAGGCCATCAACAGCGCCGTGTTTCCCGGCCTGCAGGGCGGCCCGCTGATGCACGTGATCGCCGCCAAGGCCGTGGCCTTCAAGGAAGCACTGGCGCCTGAATTCAAGGCCTACCAGCAGCAGGTGGTGAAGAACGCCGCGGCCCTCGCGGAAACGCTGGTGCAGCGCGGCCTGCGCATCGTCAGCGGCCGCACGGAAAGCCACGTGATGCTGGTGGACCTGCGGGCCAAGGGCCTCACCGGCAAGGCGGCCGAGGCGCTGCTGGGCCAGGCGCACATCACGGTCAACAAGAACGCGATTCCGAACGACCCGGAAAAGCCGATGGTGACCAGCGGCGTGCGCCTGGGTTCGCCCGCCATGACCACGCGCGGCTTCAAGGAAAACGAGGCACGCCAGGTGGGCCACCTGATCGCCGACCTGCTCGACCGCCCCAGCGACGAGCGCACCTTGGCCGAGGTGCGTGCGCAGGTGGCGACGCTGACGCGCGACTTTCCGGTGTACGGCTGAAAGACGCGGCCATGTCGGTCAGCACCTTCGACCTCTTCAAGATCGGCATCGGGCCGAGCAGCTCCCACACCGTGGGGCCGATGCGCGCGGCCAACCTGTTCATCGCCGCGCTGCGCGATGCCGGCTTGCTGGCCGACGTGCGGCGCGTGCGCTGCGCGCTGTACGGCTCATTGGGCGCCACCGGCAAGGGGCACGGCAGTGACAAGGCCGTGATGCTCGGACTGGAAGGCGAGCAGCCCGACCAGATCGATCCGGACTGCATAGCCGATCGCCTGCGCCACATCCGCGAGCAGCGCGCGCTGACGCTGGGCGGGGACCACGCGATCGCCTTCGACGAGCGCGAAGACCTGCTGTTCCTGCGCCGGGAAACGCTTCCCTTCCACCCGAATGGCATGCGCCTGTCGGCGCTGGATGCTGCTGGCAAGCCGGTGTTCGAACGCACCTACTACTCGGTGGGCGGCGGCTTCGTCGTCAACCACGACGAGACGGGCGCGGCGCAATTGGGGCCGGACACGCGCGCATTGCCGCACCCGTTCCGCACCGGCGACGAGTTGCTGCAGCAATGCACCGCCAGCGGCCTGGGCATCGCGCAGCTGATGTGGCGCAACGAGCTGGCCTGGCGCAGTGAAGATGAATTGCGCGTCGGCCTGCGCCGCATCTGGCAGGCGATGCAGGCCTGCGTCAAGCGCGGCATTGCCGCCGAAGGCACCTTGCCCGGCGGCTTCAAGGTGAAGCGGCGCGCGGCGGACCTGCACCGCGGCCTCACCGCGCATCCCGAGGCCGCGCTGCGTGACCCGCTGCAGGTGATGGACTGGGTGAACCTGTACGCGCTGGCTGTGAATGAAGAGAACGCCGCCGGCGGCCGCGTGGTGACGGCGCCCACCAACGGCGCGGCCGGCATCGTGCCCGCGGTGCTGCACTACTACCACCACTTCATTCCCGGCGCGAACGAGCAGGGCGTGTTCGATTTCCTGCTCACGGCCGCCGCCATTGCCATCCTCTACAAGGAAAACGCCTCGATCTCCGGTGCCGAAGTGGGCTGCCAGGGCGAGGTGGGCGTGGCCTGTTCGATGGCGGCGGGCGCCCTGTGCGCGGTGCTGGGCGGCACGCCGGAGCAGGTGGAGAACGCCGCCGAGATCGGCATGGAACACCACCTGGGCCTGACCTGCGACCCCGTGGGCGGCCTGGTGCAGATCCCCTGCATCGAGCGCAATGCCATCGCGTCGGTCAAGGCCATCAATGCCGCGCGCATGGCGCTGCGTGGCGACGGCACCCACCACGTGAGCCTGGACAAGGTGATCAAGACCATGCGGGAAACGGGCGCGGACATGAAGACCAAATACAAGGAAACGTCGCGCGGCGGCCTGGCCGTGAACGTCGTCGAATGCTGATGCGCCCGCGCTGCAGCCACTGAAGGAATCACCACCATGCAGAAGTTTTCGATCTGGTCATTGCTGCGCAATTCCATGTCCTACCACGAGGGCTGGCAGAAGCAGTGGCGTTCACCCGAGCCCAAGCGCGAATACGACGTGGTGGTGGTGGGCGCCGGCGGCCATGGCCTGGCCACGGCCTACTACCTGGCCAAGGAACACGGCATCCGCAACGTGGCGGTGGTGGAACGCGGCTGGCTGGGCGGCGGCAACACCGCGCGCAACACCACCATCGTGCGCTCCAACTACCTGTGGGACGAGGCCACGCAGCTCTACGAAAAGGCGATGAAGCTGTGGGAAGGCCTGTCGCAGGACATCAACTACAACGTGATGTTCAGCCAGCGCGGTGTGATGAACCTGGGCCATTCGTTGCAGGACATGCGCGACATCCAGCGCCGCGTGAATGCCAACCGGCTGAATGGCGTGGATGCCGAGGTGCTGAGCCGCGAGCAGATCAAGGAGATGCTGCCCTTCATCAACCTCGATTCGCGCTACCCGGTGTTGGGCGCTTCCATGCAGCGCCGCGCCGGCGTGGCCCGGCACGACGCGGTGGCCTGGGGCTTCGCCCGCGCGGCCGATGCGCAGGGCGTGGACATCCTGCAGAACTGCGAGGTGCACGGCATCCGGCGCGAGAACGGCGCGGTGACCGGGCTGGACACCGCGCGCGGCTTCATCAAGGCGAAGAAGGTGGCCATCGTCGCCGCCGGCCATTCCAGCGTATTGGCCGAGATGGCCGGATTCCGCCTGCCGCTGGAAAGCCACCCGCTGCAGGCCCTGGTGTCCGAGCCGCTGAAGCCCATCTTCCCGACGGTGGTGATGAGCAATGCCATCCACGCCTACATCAGCCAATCGGACAAGGGCGATTTGGTGATCGGTGCCGGCATCGACCAGTACTCGGGCTACGGCCAGCGCGGCAGCTACCACGTGATCGAAGGCACCCTGCAGGCCATCGTCGAGCTGTTCCCGCTGTTCTCCCGCGTGCGCATGAACCGGCAGTGGGGCGGCATCGTCGACGTCTCGCCCGACGCCTGCCCCATCATCGGCCTGACGCCGGTGAAGGGCCTGTACATCAACTGCGGCTGGGGCACCGGCGGCTTCAAGGCCACGCCCGGCTCGGGCTGGGCCATGGCCCACACGGTGGCGCACGACCGGCCGCACCGGCTGAACGAAGCCTTTGCGCTCGACCGCTTCTACAGCGGCCACCTGATCGACGAGCACGGCGCCGCCGCCGTTGCCCATTGATGTCCCACCCCCGTAGCGCCTGCGGCGCCTCCCCCTCAAGGGGGCGCCGCCAGCGGCCCGGCAAAGCCGGTTTCGCGGCGGCCGCTTGACAAGGCTTTCACTTGCTGGACGACCGATCGCCAGCCACTACCGAAAGACGACCATGCTGCAGATCGAATGCCCCTGGTGCGGCCTGCGCGCCGAATCCGAATTCAATTGCGGTGGAGAAGGCGGCATCGTGCGCCCGCTGAAGACCGAATCGCTCACCGACGAGCAATGGGGCGACTACGTCTTCATGCGCAAGAACCCCAAGGGCGTGCACCACGAGCAGTGGCGCCACAGCAGTGGCTGCGGCCGCTGGTTCAACGCCCTGCGGGACACCGTGAGCTACCGCTTCCACGCCACCTGGCGAATCGGTGAACCCGAGCCTGCCATCGAAGGCCATTCAAGCACCACCAGGAGCGCCGCATGAAAGCCCGCCTGTCCAGCGGCGGCCGCATCGACCGCAGCCGCACGATCCATTTCACGTTCAATGGCCGCCACTACCACGGCCACCCCGGCGATACGCTGGCCTCCGCGCTGCTGGCCCATGGTGTCTCGGTCGTCGCGCGCAGCTGGAAGTACCACCGCCCACGCGGCATCCTGAGCGCCGGCGTGGAAGAACCCAATGCACTGGTGCAGCTGTTCGACGGCGCCCGCACGGTGCCGAATGCCCGCATGACCGAGGTGAGCCTGGTCGACGGCCTGGTCGCCCATTCCATCCACGCCAGCCCCAGCGTCGATTTCGACGTGAAGGCGGTGACGGGCTGGTTCTCGCGCCTCATTCCCGCGGGCTTCTACTACAAGACCTTCATGGCCTCGCAGGCGGCCTGGCATTTCTTCGAGAAGCACATCCGCGCGTCCAGCGGGCTCGGTTCGTCGCCGACCGTGGCCGACCCCGACCACTACCAGAAGCGCTTCGCGCATTGCGACGTGCTGGTGGTGGGCGGCGGCATCGCCGGCCTGACGGCGGCGCTGGCCGCCGGCCGCAGCGGCGCCCGCGTCATCCTGTGCGACGAGCAGTCGGAACCGGGTGGGTGGCTGCTGTCCAGCGACGAGAAGGTGGACGGCATGCCCGCCGCGCAGTGGGCCGAGCAGGCCAGGCAGGAACTGGTGCTGATGTCTGAAGTACGCGTCCTGCCGCGCACCACCGCCTTCGGCTACCACGACCACAACCTCATCACGCTGGTCGAGCGCCGCGGCGACCACCTGCCGCCCGCCGACGCGCCGATCTTCCGCGAGCGGCTGTGGAAGGTGCGTGCGAAGCAGGTGGTGCTGGCCACCGGCGCACACGAGCGGCCCCTGGTGTTCGCCAACAACGACCTGCCGGGGATCATGCTGGCCTCGGCCGTGTCCACCTACGTGCGCCGCTACGCGGTGCTGCCGGGTCGCAAGGCGGTGGTCTTCACCAACAACGACAGCGGCTACGACGCAGCGCTGGCACTGCAGGGCGCGGGGGCGTCGGTGGTGGTGGTTGATGCGCGCCAGGTGCCGGAAGGCAGCCTGTCGCAGCGCGCGCGCGCCAAGGGCATCCAGATCCTGCCGGGCCAGGCCATCACCGAGGCCCGGGGCGGCAAGCGGGTCAGTGCCGTGGTCGTGCAGCCGCTGGACAACCAGGGCCGGCTCGATGGAACGCCGCGCACGCTGGATTGCGACCTCGTGGCGCTGTCGGGAGGCTTCAGCCCGGTCATCCATTTGCATTGCCAGGCCGGCAGCAAGCCGGTGTGGGACGACGCCCAGGCCGCCTTCCTGCCCGGCAAGCCCGCCCAGGCCGAGTCCTCCGCCGGCGCCTGCCGCGGCCTGCAAAGCCTGTTCCTGTGCGCGCACAACGGCTGGGCCGCGGGTACCGCCGCGGCGCAGGCGGCGGGCCTCAGCGCCGCGCCCGCGGCCGCACCGCGCGTGGCCGAAACCCAGGCCGGCCCGCTGCGCCCGCTGTGGCTGGTGCCGCATGCCAAGCGGGTGAGTCGCGCGCCCAAGCAGTTCGTCGACCTGCAGAACGACGTGGCCGCGTCCGACATCCACCTGGCGGTGCGCGAAGGCTTCGAGTCGATCGAGCACGTCAAGCGCTACACCGCGATGGGCTTCGGCACCGACCAGGGCAAGACCGGCAACATCAACGGCATGGGCATTGCGGCCCAGGTGCTTGGCAAGTCCATTCCGCAGGTGGGTACGACGACCTTCCGTCCAAACTACACGCCCGTCACCTTCGGCGCCGTGGCCGGCCTGGAACTGGGCGATGCCTTCGAACCCGTGCGCACCACCAGCATCCATGCCTGGCACCTGCAGCAGGGCGCGCTGTTCGAAGACGTGGGCCAGTGGAAGCGCCCCTGGTATTTCCCGAAAGCCGGTGAAGACCTGCACGCGGCCGTGCGGCGCGAGGTGCTGGCCGTGCGCAAGGGCTGCGGCACCTTGGACGCCTCGACCCTCGGCAAGATCGACATCCAGGGTCCCGACGCGGCCACCCTGCTCAATTGGGTCTACAGCAATGCCTGGTCCAAGCTGGAAGTGGGCAAATGCCGCTATGGCCTGATGCTGGACGAGAACGGCATGGTCTTCGACGACGGCGTGACCGTGCGCCTGGGCGAGAACCATTTCCTGATGCACACCACCACCGGCGGCGCCGCGCGCGTGCTGGCCTGGCTGGAACGCTGGCTGCAGACCGAATGGCCGCATTTGAAGGTCTACCTGACCACGGTGACCGACCACTGGGCCACCACCGCGCTGGCCGGCCCGAAGAGCCGCGAGGTGCTGAAGAAGATCTGCAAGGACGTCGATTTCGACGACGCGGCATTCCCCTTCATGTCCTACCGCGAAGGCACGGTGGCCGGCGTGAAGGCGCGCATCATGCGCATCAGCTTCTCGGGCGAGCGCAGCTACGAGGTGAACGTGCCGGCCGCCGACGGCCTGCGCGTGTGGGAAGCCATCCACGCCGCCGGCGCGCCCTTCGGCATCACGCCCTACGGCACGGAGACCATGCACGTGCTGCGCGCCGAGAAGGGCTACATCATCGTCGGCCAGGACACCGATGGTTCGGTGACGCCGGTGGACCTCGGCATGGGCGCGATGGTCACCAAGACCAAGGACTGCCTGGGCAAGCGCTCGCTGGCGCGCAGCGACACCTCACGCCTCGACCGCAAGCAGTTCGTGGGCCTGCTGACCGACGATCCCAAGGTGGTGCTGGAAGAGGGCGCGGCCATCGTCGACGGCCCCGCGCCGCAGATTCCCGCCCGCACGCTGGGCCACGTCACCTCCAGCTACGACAGCCCCACCCTGGGCCGCTCCATCGCGCTGGCCCTGGTGCGCGGCGGCGCCACCCGCATGGGCGAGCGTGTGCACCTGTCCATGCAAGGCGGCCGCACGGTCACCGCCACCATCGCCAACCCGGTTTTCTTTGACCCGCAATCGGAGCGTCAGAATGCTTGAAGCCGTCCAGCGCAAGGCCGGAGCCCGCCCGCCCGTGGCCGCCGCGGCCACCGCCAGCAAGAGCCTCGTCGCCGGCTGGCGCGATGGCCTGGCCATCGTCAACCTGCGCGGCAACGCGGACGACGCCGTGTTCCGCCAGGCCGTGTCCGGCGTGCTGGGCATGGGCCTGCCGCTGAAGGCCTGCAGCACGGCCGACAACGGCGTGCTGCGCATCGTGTGGGCCGGTCCGGACGACTGGTTCATCGTCGGCCCCAAGGGCCAGGCCGACGCGCTGGCCGACCGGCTGCGCGCCGCGCTGGCCGGCCAGCACCATGCGGTGACGGACGTGAGCAGCGGCTACACCGTGCTGCACCTGAGCGGCACCCCGGTGCGCGACGTGCTGGCGCAAGGCTGCCCTCTGGACCTGCATCCGCGCGTGTTCAGCAGCGGCGCCAGCGCCGGATCGCATTTCTTCAAGGCTTCGGTGTGGCTGTGGCAGACCGACGAGGCGCCGGTGTTCGAACTGCTGGTGCGCCGCAGCTTCATGGGCTATGTGTGGCTGATGCTGGAACGCACCACGGCCGAATGCGGCCTGGTGACGAGGCGCTTCGCGTGAACGCCACCTGGTCGGTGAAGATCGAGCGCCTGCGCACGCAGCTGCGCGTGGGCGTGGATGCCGACGAGCAGTTGCTGCCGCAGCCGGTGTGGGTGACGCTGCATTTGCGCGGCATGTCCGCCGCCTGCCCGGCGGACTTGAGCGAATGCATCGACTACGCGCCGCTGTGCCGCTTCATCACCGACGAATGGCCGCGCACGCCGCACATCCCGCTGCTGGAGACGCGGGTGAATGAGCTGGTGGCAGCCGCCTTCGGCCTGGATGCGCGGGTGCAGGAGGTGCGGGTGGAACTGGCCAAGGAACGCCTGAGCCGTCACGCGGTGTCGGTGGGCATCGAACGTTCCGTGTCGCGGCCGGAATTCGAGGCGCAGCGGCGGCACATGGCCGCAGCGGCTGCTTCAACCGCGGCGACGGTGCTGCGCCTGACCAGCGAAAGGACCTCCGATGAGCACCACCACCAGCGCGCCGCGGCCTGACGAAGGGCGCTTCTGCCTCACCCTGGCCTGCCGCAGCGCACGTGGCCAGGTGGCCGCGGTCACCGCGCTGCTGGAGCAGCACGGCGCCTACATCGAGGAGTTCGCCGTCTTCGACGACGTGCTCAGCGCGCGCTTCTACGTGCGCACCGTGTTCCGCGTGCAGGGCGCCACGGCGCGTGACATGGACGCGCTGAATGCGGGTTATGCCGAGGTGCGGTCCGCCTTCAGCGACGCACAGGGCGCCATCCACGACATGCGCCGCCCGGCGCGCGTGCTGATCATGGTGTCCAAGGCCGACCACTGCCTGCACGACCTGCTGGCGCAGCGCCGCCGCGGCGAGCTGGAGATGGACGTGGTCGCGGTGGTGTCCAACCACCCCGACCTGGCGCCCATCGCCGCCGCGCACGGCGTGCCCTTCCACCACCTGCCCCTCACCGCCGACACCAAGCCGCAGCAGGAGGCGCGGCTGCGCCAGGTCATCCAGGACACCGGCGCCGAGCTGGTGGTGCTGGCGCGCTACATGCAGGTGCTGTCGGAAGACCTGTGCCGCGACCTGGCGGGCCGCGTGGTCAACATCCACCATTCCTTCCTGCCCGGCTTCAAGGGCGCGCGGCCTTATGAACAGGCGCATGCGCGCGGCGTGAAGCTGATCGGCGCCACGGCGCATTTCGCGACGACGGACCTGGACGAAGGCCCGATCATCGAGCAGGCGCTGGAGCGGGTCGACCATGCCTACAGCCCGGAGCAATTGCTCAGCGCCGGGCGGCATGTGGAATGCCTGGTGCTCGGCCGCGCGATTCGCTACGTGCTGGAGCACCGCGTCTTCATCAACGGCTTGCGCACGGTGGTGTTGCGCTAGGCGGCGTCCTGATGCGCCGCTGTGGCGTCAGGCCGCAATCACCCGCGGCGCATGGCCGGTCAGCGCCAGGAAGCCGACCAGCGATTCATGGCTCATCGCCACCGTGGCGGTGTTGCGCAGCGGATGCGCCTGGATCTTTCCGGCCTGCCACACGCGTTCTTCGACCAGCAGTTCCACGGCATGCGCGCGGTCGTGCACCAGCGCGAAGACGCTCACCGCGCCCGGCGTCACGCCCAGGTGGCGCAACAGCCTGTCCGGCGATCCCATGCTCAGCTTGGACGTTCCCAAGGTGGCCGCCAGGGCCGACAGGTCCAGCCTCACGTCGTGCGGCACCACCGCCAGGAAGTGGCGCGTGCCCTTGGCGTCGCGCAGGAACACGTTCTTGGTCTTGAAGCCGTCGATCTCCGGTGCGGCCGCCAGGGCGTCCGCAATGGTGAACACCGGCTCGTGCTCGGCGATGTCGTAGGGCAGGCCATGGCGGTCCAGCATCTGGAGCAGTTCGTCGGCGGCGGGATGAGTGTGTGGCGTGGCGTGCATGGGCGCAGGATAGGAAGCGCGCGCGGCCGCTGCTTGGCGGATCGCGTCAATTCCTTGCGCACCCCCGACATGCGCGCGCGCCAACGGCCGCGCCTGGCGGCCATTCATGCCGTCCGTGGCGGACACGCGTCTTTGGTGAATTAGCGCTCGCGCACCGACGCAATGGCCGCCCGCACCTGCCGCGCCAGTTCCGGGTCCAGTGCGGCCATGGATTTCTCGATCACCGGCTGCGCCAGGCGCTCGATCTCCGTGCGGGCGGCCGGCGTCAGCAGGGTCACGGTCAGCTTCTCGCCCAGGGTGCGCAGCAGCACCGCCTCGTTGTCCACCAGCGCCTGGCGAAAGTAGCGCTGCGAGCTGGCGCCGGCCTGGCGCAGCACCGCGCGTTCGTCCTCGTTGAGGCGCTGCCACACCGGGCCGCTGAACAGCAGCACGCCCACGTAGGCGCTGTGCTGGGTGTTGGTGTAGTGCTTCTGCACCTCGGTCAGCCTGGCGAAGACGGTCACGCCGTCGGCGTTCTCCTGGCCGTCCACGGTGCCTTGCTCCAGCGCGGTGTACAGCTCCGGGAAGGGCAGGGCCACGGGGTTGGCGCCCAGGGCTTTCCAGAATTCGATGAAGACGGGGCTTTGCAGGGTGCGCAGCTTCAGGCCCTGGATGTCGCGCGCCGAGGCCACCGGGCGCGTGCGGTTGGTCAGGTTGCGCCAGGCGCCGGAGTGCAGGTTGAGCACGATGAAGCCCTGGGCCTGGCCGATCTCGCGCATGCGCCGCCCGGGCTCGCCGTCGGACACCGCATAGAGCTCGCGGAAGTCGCGGAACAGGAAGGGGACGTCGTAGACGTTGAACGCGCGGTCGATGCCGCCCAGCAGGCTGGTGGTGGTGAGCTGCGCCTCGATGGCGCCGGCGCGCAGCCCGGACAGCACCTGCAGGTCGGGCCCCAGCTGGGAGCCCGGGTACAGCGTGACGGTCATGCGCCCGCCCGACAGCCGCTCCACCTCACTCTTGAAGTACGCGGCACCGCGGGTCTGCGGGTTGTCGCCGGCGATGGCGAGCGCCAGCTTGATGCTGTGCTCCCGCACCTGCGCTGGCACCTGCGCCTGCGCGGCTCCCGCGGCCAGCAGCAGCGCGGCCAGCAGGGCGTG
>CBIHPZ010000059.1:0-11691 GCA_966211865.1 uncultured Aquabacterium sp. | reverse complement strand
GCAGCATCCAGATGATGCCGATGGTCTTCTGCGCATCGTTGCCGCCGTGGCCCAGCGAATAGGCGCCGGCCGACACCAGCTGCAGCCGCCGGAACCAGCGGTCGATCTTCAGGGGCGAAGTGCGCCGGAAGATCCACGCCACCAGCACCATCATCAGCGAGCCGAGCAAGAAGCCCAGCAGCGGCGAGACGAAGATGAAGGCCACGGTCTTCAGCACGCCGGCGGCGATCAGCTTGCCCGCGCCGGCCTTGGCGATGACCGCGCCGACGATGCCGCCGATCAGCGCATGCGACGAGCTGGACGGGATGCCGTACCACCAGGTGATGATGTTCCAGGTGATGGCGCCGAGCAGCGCGCCGAACACCACGTGGTGGTCGACCACGCCGGGCTCGACGATGCCCTTGCCGATCGTGGCCGCCACCTTCAGCTGGAAGATGGCGATGGCGACGACGTTGAAGAAGGCCGCGAACAGCACCGCCTGCTGCGGCTTCAGCACGCCGGTGGACACGACGGTGGCGATGGAATTCGCCGCGTCGTGGAAGCCGTTCATGAAATCGAAGGCCAGGGCCATCGCGACGAGCAGCGCAATGACCCAGAAACCGATCTGGATGGACTCCATGGCGTGAGGGACCCGCGCCGGTCAGGAGTTCTCGAGGACGATGCCCTCGATGATGTTGGCCACGTCCTCGCAGCGGTCGGAGATGGACTCCAGGTGCTCGTAGACCGCCTTCAGCTTGATCAGCTCGCGCACGTCGATGTTGTCGCGGAAGAGCTTGCTCATGGCCGAGCGCATCACGCGGTCGGCGTCCGACTCGAGGCGGTCGATCTCCTCGCAGGTCTTCAGCGCCGCTTCCGCGGTGCTGGCCTGGCTGAGCTTGGGCAGGAGGCTCACGGCGTGCTGCACGCGCTCGCAGCACTTGGCGGAGATGTCGGACAGGCGCTGCACGTCTTCGCTGACCGTCTGCAGGTCGTACAGCGACATCACTTCCGACGAGTCCTGCAGCAGGTCCAGGATGTCGTCCATCGCGTTGATCAGGCCGTGGATCTGCTCGCGGTCGATCGGCGTGATGAAGGTCTTGTGCAGCAGGCGGTTCACCTCGGCGGTGATGCGGTCGGCGTGCTTCTCGGCGGCATCGACGTCGACGGCGTACTTCTGGCGCAGCGACGGGTCGTTGTAGTACTGCACCATCGCGGTGAAGGCGCGCGCGCCCTCGACGATGTGCTTGCCGTGCTCGTTGAACAGCTCGAAAAAATTGCCTTCGCGCGGCAGCAGCTTGCCGAACAGCATGGGAGTCTCCAAGGGGGTCGGCCAAGCGGGCCCGGAACGGTCATCGAACCGTCACCGGTTCGTCACGGGCGGCGATTGTAGGCGGGGCAAACCCCAGGTTCCGGGCCCCGGGCGGCGGGGATGCTCAGCCGCGGAAGATGAAGTAGACGGCGCCGACCAGGCACAGCCCGGCCCACAGGTAGTCGAGCTTCAAGGGCTGGTGCATGTAGACCACCGCGAACGGCACGAACACCGACAGCGTGATGACCTCCTGCAGGATCTTCAGCTGTGCCAGCGTGATGCCGCCGGCATAGCCGATGCGGTTGGCCGGCACCTGCAGCAGGTACTCGAAGAGCGCGATGCCCCAGCTGACCAGCGCCGCCACCAGCCAGTGGGTGTTGGACTGGTGCTTCAGGTGGCCGTACCACGCGAAGGTCATGAAGAGGTTCGATGCAACCAGCAGCCCGACGGTCTGCAGGCCGATGCTCCACGAGGTCATTCGCCCATCCTTTCGAGGCGCTGGCCGGCCACCGCCGGCAGGTGATCGGTCAATGCGCCGAGTCCCGGCGCGTGCAGGGCGGGCGCCAGTTCCAGCAACGGCAGCAGCACGAAGGCGCGCTGGTGCAGGCGCGGGTGCGGCAGGGTCAGCGTCTCGCCGGTCAGGCGCTCGTCGCCATGCAGCAGCAGGTCCAGGTCCAGCGTGCGCGGCGCGTTGCGGTAGGGCCGTTCACGGCCGAAGTCCTGCTCGATGGCTTGTAGTTCGCGCAGCAGGTCGAGCGGCCGCAGGGGCGAATCGAGTTCGGCCACGGCGTTGATGAAGTCGGGGCCCGAGGCGTCAATCGGCGCGCTGCGGTACAGCGAAGACAGGCGCTTGAGCCCCAGCGGCTGCAAGCGCTCGGCCGCCGCGCGCACCGTTTGCACGGCATCACCCAGGTTGGCGCCAATGCCGACGTAGGCGCGCCGGCGCGGCCCGCTCACGACGAAGGTGTGGACGAGGGCGCGCCGGTTTCGCCGGCCGGGGCACCGCCGCCCGAGGGCTTGCGGCGGCGCCGGCGGCGCTTGCGCGCGGCCGGCGCGCCCGATCCCGGTTCGTCGGCCGAGAGCTCACCTTCGGCGGCCTCGGCGTCGTCCCCTGGTCGCGGCTCGGCAGCCCCGGCGCGGGCATCGGACGCCGCGCGGGGCTCCCCGCGCTTGGGCGCCGGCACACGCCGCGGGCCGCCGCGGCTGGCTTCGCGCACGGCCGCCAGCAGGGCCTCGCGTTCGTCGTCGTCGCCCAGCGAGAAGTCTTCCCACCAGTCCGCCAGCTCGGCCGGCGCCTCGCCCACGTCGGCGCGCAGGCGCAGGAAATCGAAGCCGGCGCGGAAGCGCGGCTGCTCGATCAGCGAGAACGCGGTGTTGGCCTGCCGGCGCTCGAAGCGCGGCTGCATCATCCAGATCTCGCGCATGTCGGCGCCCAGCTTGCCGCGGCCGGAGATGTCGCCGATGCGGGCGTCGAAAGCCGCGTCGATCGACTGCTGCAGCGCCGGGATCAGGTGCTCGCCCGCGGAACGCCGCTGCTGCCAGCCGGCCAGCACCTCGTGCCAGATCAGGCAGGCCAGCATGAAGCTGGGCGCCACGGCCTTGCCTTCGGCCACACGACGGTCGGTGTCGGCCAGCGCCAGGCGCATGAACTCGCGGCTGCGCTCGGACAGGCGTTCGTCGAACACCACGTCCAGCACCGGGAACACGCCGCGGTGCAGGTTGTGGCGCTTCAGCGTCTCCAGGCTGGCCAGCGCATGGCCGGTCTGCAGCAGCTTGATCATCTCGTCGAACAAGCGCGACAGCGGCACGTTGGCCAAGAGCGGCGCCAGCGACTGCACCGGCGCGCCGGTGTGGGCTTCGAACTCGAAGCCGAGCTTGGCCGCAAAGCGCACCGCGCGGATGATGCGCACCGGGTCCTCGCGGTAGCGCGTCACGGGGTCGCCGATCAGGCGCAGCAGGCGCTGCTTCACGTCGGCGATGCCGCCGTGGTAATCGACCACGATCTGCGTCTCCGGGTCGTAGTACATCGCGTTGATCGTGAAGTCGCGCCGCGCCGCGTCTTCGATCTGCGGGCCCCAGACGTTGTCGCGCAGCACGCGGCCGCTGGCGTCCACCGCATGCGACGAGCCAGCCAGCTCGGCCTTGCTGGTGCGCTCGTTGCCCTCCACCTGCGTCGCCTCGCTGGCGTCCAGGTAGGCGCGGAAGGTCGACACCTCGATCACCTCGTGGTCGCGGCCGCGGCCGAAGATCACATGCACCAGGCGGAAGCGGCGGCCGATGATGAAGGCGCGGCGGAACAGCGACTTGACCTGCTCGGGCGTGGCGTTGGTGGCCACGTCGAAATCCTTGGGCCTGCGGCCGACCAGCAGGTCGCGCACCGCGCCGCCCACCACGTAGGCCTCGTAGCCGGCTTCCTTCAGTGTGTGCACGACCTTGATGGCGCGCTCGTCCACCAGGGCGGGGTCGATGCCGTGCTCGGACGCCGGCACCTCCACGCGCTTGCCCAGCGGAATACGTGGCACAGGCGGCGCGGGCGGCGGCGGGGCCGATGCGGTGGCCGCTGACTTGGCCGCGGGCTTGCCCAGCAGCTTGTCGATCAAACGCTTGATCATTCGAAGAGCCTCAGGATGCGCCAGCGGCGCTCGATGGCGATGGCCTCGAGCGCGGCGCCGGGATTGGTGGCCACGGGATCGCTAACGCGTTCCAGGAGCGGCAGGTCGTTGGTGGAGTCGCTGTAGAACAGCGTCTCCTCGAAATCGGCGAAGCGGTGGCCGAGGCCGGCCAGCCACTCGTCCACGCGCTGGTTCTTGCCTTCGCGGAACGAGGGCGTGCCCTCGATGCGGCCGGTGACCGCGCCCTGCGCATCGCGCGCCAGGCGCACCGCGATCAGGTGCTCGACGCCGAAGCGGTCGGCGATGGGGCGGGTGATGAATTCATTGGTCGCGGTGACGATGGCCACCAGGTCGCCCTGCTGCTGGTGCTCGCGCACCAGGTCCAGCGCCGCCGGCCGGATCTGCGGCTGCATCACCTCGGCCAGGAAGCGCTGCATCGCGGCCTGCTGCTCGGCGGCCGGGCGCATGCGCCAGGGGGCGGTGGCGAACTCGATGTAGCTGGCGATGTCGAGGCGGCCGGCCTGGTACTGGCGGAAGAACTCGTCGTTGCGGCGGTGGAATTCGGCCTCGTCGGCCCAGCCGATGCGGATCAGGAACTCGCAGAAGGCATGGTCGGAATCGCCGGGGATCAGCGTGCCGTCGAGGTCGAAGAGCGCCAGCCTCATCGCGGGCCCTCGCCTTCGGCCAGCATCTTCTTCAGCAGCGGCACGGTGACCGCGCGGCGCTCGGACAGCGCGAATTCGTCAAGCCGGTCCAGCAGGTTCATCAGGTGCTTCAAATCGCGCTGGAAGCGCGTCAACAGGTAGTCCATGACCTCGTCGGACAAGAGGATGCCGCGGCGGTCGGCCTCGCGGCGCAGCGCGGCACGCGTCTCGCCCTCGCCCAGCGCCTGCAGCCCAAACACGTGGCCCCAGGCCAGGCGCGAGCGAATGTCGTCGCGCAGCGGCAGGTCCACCGGCGGCACGCGGCCGGCCGCGGCCCACTGCACGCCTTGCGTGCCGGCTTCGACGAAGAGCGCGAAGGCGGCCTGCTGGCGCAGCGCGTCCAGCGCCTCGCAGCGGTCGACGATCACCAGGCTCCAGCCCTCGCCCAGGGTCCACGGGGCCGGGTCGGCGGCGTCGAACCAGCCGACGCGTTCGCCCTCGGCCTGGCGCTGCGCGGCGAGGGCCCGCAGCAGCCGCGTCTTGCCGGTGCCGCTGCCGCCCCACAGGTAGACCGGCGCCGCGGGCATCACCAGCGTGCGCAGGTGCTGCACCGCCTCGGCGTTGGGGCCGGCCAGCAGCGAGTCGAAGCCCGTCGCAGCCGGGGGAGCCAGGGCCAGCGGGATCTGCTTCATGGCGCGCGCACCCTGGGCCGATCAACCGGCATAGAGCCGGCTGCCGACATAGGCCTGGCGCACCCGGCGGATGGCCACGGCGGCCACGGCACTGGCCGGCAGCGCCACCAGCACGCCGACGAAGCCGAACAGCTGCCCGAAAGCCATCAGCGCGAAGATCACCGCCAGCGGGCTCAGGCCGATGCGCTCGCCGACCAGGCGGGGGGTGAGCACGAAGCTCTCGAACAGCTGGCCGATGCCGAACACCACGGCCACCACCAGCAGCGCATTGGCGCTGCCGAACTGCAGCAGCCCGGCCAGCAGCGACAGCAGCATGCCGAGCCCGAAGCCGACATAGGGAATGGCCACCGCCAGGCCCGTGAACACGCCCAGCGGCAGCGCGAGATCGAAGCCGCCGAGCGCCAGCCCGCCGGCGTAGTACACCGCCAGCACGCCCATCACCACGAGCTGGCCGCGCAGGTACTGGCCCATCATCGTGTCGCACTCTTCGAGGAAACCCAGCGCCGACTCGCGCATGCGTGGCGGGATCAGCGACTGCACCTCCAGCATCAGCCGCGGCCAGTCCAGCAGCAGGTAGAACAGCACCACGGGGATCAGCACCGCATTGCCGATCAGCGACAGCAGCACGCTGCCGCCGAGCCGCGCCGAACTGAGCGCGGCCGCCAGCCAATCTTCCATGTTGGCGTCCAGCACCTTGGACAGCCAGGCCTTCAGGCTGGCCACGTCGAGGTTGATCTGGATGCCGAATTGCGCCAGCCAGGGCGACAGGGTCTGGTCCAGCTTGTCCAGCAGCGGCGGCACCTGGGCCTTCAGCAGCGGCATCTCCTTCACCAGCACCGGCACCAGCAGCAGCACCAGCGCCACGGCGACCAGCAGCGCCAGCACCTCCACCACCAGCACCGCCACGATCCGCGGCACGCGCCGCGCGGCCAGGCGCTCGACCAGCGGGTGCAGCACGTAGGCAAGCACGGCGCCGACGACGAAGGGCGTCAGCACGGGTGCCAGCAACCACAGCAGCAGCGCCAGTCCGGCGGCAAGGGCGAGCCAGGTCAGCGTCTGTCGTTGGGTGAGGGTCATCGTGTGGGGCGAACTGGCCGGGCGCGGCCACGCAGCATCCCGGCCGCACGCCGGGCGCAATTTCGCATTCTAGTAAGAGGCGTGACGCAGCCCGAGGCCGCGAGCTTCCCGGGCGTCAGTGCAACTGGGTACGACCCGGGCGCCGCAGTGTGCGCACACGCTGCCGCAATTCCTCGGCATCCGGCGCGTCGGGCCGCTGCTGCAGGTAGGCCTCCAGGTCGTCGGCGGCCGCATCGGCACGGCCCAGCTCGGCCCAGGACAAGCCGCGGTCGCGGCGTTCCTCCGGCACGCCGGGCAGCAGCAGGACGAGGCGTTGCTGCACCGCGAGCAACTGTGCCCAATCGGCCGCGCTGCGGTGGATTTCCTTCAGGTTGCGCAGCATGCGGGCCAGCACGTCGCGCGGTTCGGCGGCCTGCAGGAAGAGGCCGAGCGGCGTGTCGAAGTCGCCCATCAGGCCGTGGCGCTTGCGGTACGGGGCCAGGCGTTCGTCCAGGTCTTCGCGCGAGAGCGAACGACCGCTGAAGGGGTCCAGCACCACCTCGCCCTGCGGCATGCGCAGCTTCACGAGGAAATGGCCCGGGAACGAGACGCCGCGCGCCGTCAGGCCCACCTGGGTGGCCAGTTCGACATAGAGCAGCGCCAAGGTGATGGGGATGCCGCGCCGGCTCTCGAGCACGTCGTTGAGGTAGCTGTTGCGGGCGTCGTAGTAGTCGTTGACGTTGCCGGCGAAGCCCAGTTCGGCGAAGAAGAAATGGTTCAGCGCACGCAGGCGCTGCATGGGCGAGGCGTCCGCGGCCAGGCGCCGCTTCAGGCGCTGCGCCAAGCCATCGATGTCGGCCAGCACGGCCTGCGGGTCGAGCTGGGGATAGGCGTCCTGCGCGACGGCCACCGCCGCCTCCAGCAGCGCGAAGCCCTCGTCCTCCGCCACCAGCGAGGCAAAGTATTCCAGCGCGGTGGGCACCCGCAGCGGGAGGTGCTTCATCCGTGCCCGCCCGGCCGCCCGAACGGCATTGGCTCCCCGTCGGGGAGAGCGAGTGAAGCGAACCGGGGGCCGACCATTCGTCGAGTCTAGACCCGGCGCAGCGCTTCGCGCAGCTTGACACCACTGAGCGCCAGCACCGCGAAATACACGCCGATCGCCGTCACGATGACGCCGGCCAGCGCCGCCGCGCGCAGCAGCGGCTGCGCATGCAGGGCCAGCCAGTCGATGCGCCAGCCGGCATACGCCAGCCCGGCCGCCATGAGCACGGTGGCCAGCAGCACGCGCAGCGCAAAGCCGAGCCAGCCGGCCGATGGCGTCCACAGCGACTGCTTGTGCAGGCCGCGCAACAGCCAGCCCGCATTGATGGTGGCGGCCAGGCCGATCGACAAGGTCAGCGCGCTGACGCCCAGCCAGGGCACCAGGATTGCGTTGAAGACCTGCGTCAGGAGCATCACCGCGATGCCGATGCGCATCGGCGTCTTCATGTCCTGGCGCGCGTAGTAGCCGGGCGCCGCCACCTTGACGCCGACCAGGCCCATCAGGCCGACGCCATAGCCCATCACGGCAAGCGAGACCACGCGCACGGAGTCGTCCTTGAAGGCGCCGTAGTGGTAGAGCGTGGCCACCATCGGCGCCGCGAAGACGAGCAGCGCCGCGGCGCACGGCAAGGCCAGGAGCAGCGTCATGCGCAGGCCCCAGTCGAGCAGGCCGGAATAGCCGTCCCAGTCCTGCTTCGCCTGCGCCGCCGACAGCTGAGGTGTCAGGACCACGCCCAGCGCCACGCCGAGCAGCGCGATGGGCAGCTCCATCAGGCGGTCGGCGAAGGTCAGCGTCGCTACTGCACCCTCGCCCAGGCGCGAGGCGATCTGCGAGTTGATGATCAGCGACAGCTGCGCCACCGACACCCCGATCACCGCCGGCGCCATCTTGCCCAGGATCTGGTGCACGCCGGGGTGGCGCCAGGCCTCGCGCAGCTTGCGCGGCGACAGCGCCACCCGCGGCAGCACGCCCAGGCGCGCCAGCGCCGGCAGCTGGAAGGCCAGTTGCAGCACGCCACCCACCATCACGCCCACGGCCAGTGCATAGACCGGCTCGATGCCGCGCGCACGGAACACCGGCACCAGCGCCAGCGCGGCGCCGATCATCGAGAGGTTGAGCAGCACCGGCGTGAAGGCCGGAACCGCAAAGCGGCGCCAGCTGTTCAGGACGCCCGAGCACAGCGCCACCATCGACATGAAGCCGATGTACGGGAACATCACCCGCGTCATCAGCACCGAGGCGGCGGCGGTGTCAGGCTCGAAGCCCGAGGCCAGCAGCCACACCAGCACCGGCGCGGCCACGATGCCCAAGGCGCTGACCAGCACCAGCACCCAGGCCATCACCGTGGCCGTGGCGTCGATCAGCGTGCGCGTCGCGTCATCGCCCTGCTCGGCCCGGCTGGCGGCCAGCAGGGGGATGAAGGCCTGCGAGAACGCGCCTTCCGCGAAGAAGCGCCGCAGCAGGTTGGGGATGCGGAACGCGATCTGGAACGCATCCATCATCGCGCTGGTGCCGAACAGCGACGCGCTGATGCTGTCGCGAACCAGGCCGGTCACGCGGGACAGCAGCGTGAACGCCGAAACGGAAAAGGCAGCCTTGAGGAGGTTCATCGCGCGGCAGCGGGCTCGGGCATCACCGCCCAGGAGGCGCGGGCGCGGCGAGAAGCGGGGAGTTTCGTGACAGCGGGGCTTCCCGCCAAAGGCGGCGGATTATAGGAATCCCCCCGCCGGGCCTCGAGGGCGCGCTTGGCCCGCGCGAAAGTCGAATGCTATACTCGCGGTCTTTGCTCATCCGGGCTCAAACACCCTATGGCCACCTCCTCCAAAGCCAAGAAGAAGACCGTCCGCCTCGCTTCGGGCCGCAAGCGCGCCCGCCAGGACGTCAAGCTCAACGCGCAGAACACTTCGCTGCGCTCGCACTTCCGCACCGTCATCAAGAACGTGCAGAAGGCCATCGACAAGGCCGTCGCCGGTGGCGACAAGGCCGCCCCCGCCGAACTGTTCAAGGTCGCCCAGCCGATCATCGACTCGGTCGCCGACAAGGGCATCTTCCACAAGAACAAGGCCGCGCGTCACAAGAGCCGCCTGGCCGCCAAGATCAAGGCGCTGTCCGCCGCCGCCTGATCGAACTTCCGGATGAGCTGAACAAAGGCCCGCTGATGCGGGCCTTTTTCATTGGGGCGCGCCCGCAAGCGCGCGCTTCAAATGCCAAGCGCCGCATAGCGCGGCACCCTGCTTCAGTCGCCCCGCTTGGTCGCGCCCGGCTCGGGCAGCGAACACACCTCGGCCACCTGCAGGTCGTTGTCCCGGGCGAAGTTCATGACGAAGTCCCAGGCCATCGGCTCGATGCCGCGCAGCGCCTCGTTGACGATCACGCACTTCACGCCGTTCACCACGGTCGGCACGCAGTACGGCGAGTAGCCGATGTGCGAGCCCGGCCCGCTTTTCGCGCCGCCCGGGCGGAAGGACGACAGCGCGCCAGCCAGGCGCTCGGCCCAGTCGCTGGGGCGGAAGGTCTTGCCGCTGCGGGTGATGCCCTGGATGAAGAGCTCGCGAGGGGGTGAAGCGGTCATGCGTGCGAGCGCGGATCCTGGTGGCGGGCGCGAAAAGGCAAAAGGGCAGATTGTGCCGCGGAAGTGTTGCGCCGCAGCACGCACCCGGAGCGGGCAGGCGCCGCATCGTTCACGACCACCCGGTGCGCGTGAACCCCGCTGTTTAGAATCGATGCCCCAGCAGGCCGGCGTCTTGCCCCATCGGGGTCATTCGCCGGCCTCGGCGTTTCAGCCCCCTCACTTCACGGAGCACTCGAATGACTTCCCATGTGATGAACACCTATGGCCGGCTGCCGTTCGCGCTGTCGCACGGCCGAGGCTGTCGCGTCTGGGACACCGAGGGCCGTGAATACCTCGACGCGCTGGCCGGCATCGCCGTCAACACCCTGGGCCACGCCCACCCGAAGCTGGTGCCGGCGCTGCAGGACCAGGTGTCCAAGCTGATCCACAGCTCCAACTACTACCAGGCGCCGCTGCAGGAAGCGCTGGCCACCAGGCTGTGCGAGCTGTCCGGCCTGGAAGCCGCCTTCTTCTGCAACAGCGGCCTCGAAGCCAACGAAGGCGCGCTGAAGATCGCGCGCAAGTTCGGCCATGACAAGGGCATCGACAAGCCCGAGATCATCGTCTACGACAAGGCCTTCCACGGCCGCTCCATCGCCACGCTCTCAGCCACCGGCAACCCCAAGGTGCAGAAGGGCTTCGAGCCGCTGGTCGAAGGCTTCGTGCGGCTGCCGCTGAACGACATCGAGAAGGTGCGCGAGGTGGCGCGCACCAACAAGAACGTGGTCGCGATCTTCCTGGAGACCATCCAGGGCGAAGGCGGCATCAACCCCACCCGCGTCGAGACGCTGCGGGAACTGCGCAAGCTCTGCGACGAGAACGACTGGCTGCTGATGCTCGACGAGGTGCAGTGCGGCATCGGCCGCACCGGCAAGTGGTTCGCGCACCAGTGGGCCGGCATCGTGCCGGACGTGATGCCGCTGGCCAAGGGCCTGGGCTCGGGCGTGCCGATCGGCGCCATCGTCGCCGGTCCCCGTGCATCCAAAGTACTCGGCCCCGGCAACCACGGCACCACCTTCGGCGGCAACCCGCTGGCGATGCGCGCGGGCATCGAGACGCTGCGCATCATGGAAGAGGAAGGCCTGCTGGCCAACGCGGCCGCCATGGGCGAGCGCATCACCGCGGGCCTCACCGCCGGCCTGAAGGACCTGCCCGGCTTCGTCGAGATCCGCGGCCAGGGCCTGATGCTGGGCATCCAGCTGGACCGCCCCTGCAACGAACTGCTGGGCCGCGCGGCGAAGGAAGCGGGCCTCCTGATCAGCGTCACCGCCGACAGCGTGATCCGGCTGCTGCCCGCGCTGATCCTGAGTGCCGCCGAGGCCGACGAGATCGTGGCGCGCCTGGTGCCGCTGGTGCGGGACTTCCTGTCGTCCCCGAAGCAGCCAGCATGAAGCCGGGCTACAGCCTCATGAAGCACTACCTCCAGTTCAAGGACCTGCGCGCCGAGGAATACGCCTACCTGTTCGAGCGCACGAAGATCATCAAGACGCGCTTCAAGAACTACGAGCGCTACACGCCGCTGTCCGACCGCACGCTGGCGATGATCTTCGAGAAGGCCAGCACGCGCACCCGCGTGAGCTTCGAGGCCGGCATGTACCAGCTGGGCGGCTCGGTGGTGCACCTGACCACCAGCGGCAGCCAGCTCGGCCGCGCCGAGCCGATCGAGGATTCGGCCCGCGTCATCAGCCGCATGGTCGACCTGGTGATGATCCGCACCTTCGAGCAGACCAAGATCGAGCGCTTCGC
>CBIHPZ010000058.1:0-11833 GCA_966211865.1 uncultured Aquabacterium sp. | reverse complement strand
GCCACCTGCACCTGGCCTGCCTGCGCTTCATCGCGGCGGAGCATGCGGCCCAGGCCCCGCGGGCGGCGGCGACGCTGCGGGGCATGGCTTACCTGGGCTGAAGCGCTCCCGCGGCGGTGGCCGTGCGTCCCAGGCCCCGCGTGCCCGATGCCGGCTCCTGGCATTCAAGGCATGGTGTCGCCGGAAAGGACGGGTGGACCAGCCCACCCGCGGGGGCGATGCAGCTTGTGCCACAGGCTGTGGCACAGGCCTGGCATCGGCCCTCACCGCCGCAACGGCAATCCGAAACTGGCCGCCAGCGCTCGGTACTGCGCCAGCTGACGTTCGATGTACGCGTCCAATGCGGCGCCGGTCAGCGCCGGCGGCTGCAGGCCGGCGCGGGCGCGGTCTTCGGCGAAGCCGGGCAGGGCCATGGCGGTGGCGAAGGCGCGCACCCAGGCGGCGTGGTCGGCGTCGCTGACCTCGGGGCCGACGTAGAAGCCGCGCAGGATGGGCCACAGCAGGTCCACGCCCTGTTCCCGCGCGGTGGGCTGCGCATTCCAGCGGCCGGGCAGGCGCGCTTCGGACAGCACGGCCAGCACGCGCAGCGGCGCGGCGGTGTCCCATTGGCGGCCGACCTCGGCGGCGTCGCCCGCCAGCACCTGCACGTGGCCGCCCATCAACGCTGTCAGCGCGTCGCCGCCGCCTTCGAAGGCGACGAAGCGCATGGCCTGGTGGCCGATGCCGGCGGCGCGCGCCAGCAGCGCGGCCTTCATCCAGTCCTGGCTGCCGATGGTGCCGCCGGCGCCGAAGACGATGGCGCGCGGGTCGGCCTTCAGCGCGGCCAGCAGCGCGCCCAAGCTGGGCCACGGCGCGTCGCGGCGCACCGCGATCACGCCGTGATCGATGCCGACGCCGGCCACCCAGCGCACCTCGCGCGGCGGCGCGGGGCCCCAGCGGCCCTGCACCAGGTTCAGCAGCGAGCCGCTGGAGAACGCCACCAGCGCGCGCGCATCCGCCGCACGCTGGGTGGTGGCCTGGCGGTAGGCCAGCGCACCGATGCCGCCGGGCAGGTAGCGCACGGCCAGCGGCGGGCGGGACGGGTCGCTGCGCTGCAGCGCGTTGCGCGCCAGCACGCAGCTGAGGTCGAAGCCGCCGCCCGGCTTGGCCGGCACGATGCACTCGGCCGCCGCCGCGGCTGGCCCGGCTGGCGCGGCAGGAGCCGTTGACGTTGACGGAGCCGCAGCCAGCGCGCCGCCGACGGGCCGAGCACCGCCGCCGGACGCCGCCGCGGCGGCCAGGCTGAAGCGCAGCAGCGCGCGCCGCTTCATCGCCGCGGCCACCACAGCATGGCGCGCAGGCCGGGGCCGTCGTCGCGCGCATCCAGGCGCAGGCGGCCGCCGTGGCGTTCGATCACGGTCTGCGCAATCGCCAGGCCCAGGCCCGATCCGCGGCTGCCGCGGCCTTTCGCAAACCGCTCGCCGACACGGCCGCTCACTTCAGGCGCCAGGCCGGGGCCGTCGTCGATGACGGCCAGGCTCGCGCCCAGCGCGTCGGCGGCGGCTTCGATCGTCACCGCGCCGCCTTCGCGGCCATGCGCGATGGCGTTGTGCGCCAGGTTGGCCAGGGCCTCGTGCAGCAGCGCGCGGTCGCCCTGCACGGCCAACGGGCCGGGTGGCACGTCCAGCCCCAGGTCGATGCCGCGCTGGCGCGCCAGCGGCAGCAGCGGCAGTGCCACCTCGCGCGCCAGCGCGCCGAGCTCGATCTCGTCCTGCCGCGTGGCGGCGGCGTCGCTGCGGGCCAGCGCCAGCAGCTGTTGCGTGGCACGGATGGCCTGGTCCAGCTCGGCGGACAGGGCCTCCAGCGCGGCACGGGAGCGCGCTGCATCGGGCTCGCGCAGCGCGTAGTCCAGCTGCGCGCGCAGCGTGGTCAGCGGCGTGCGCAGCTGGTGCGAGGCGTCGTCGACGAAGCGGCGGCGCTGGTCCATCAGCTGCGCGGTGCGCGCCAGCTGCTGGTTCACCGCGTCCACCAGCGGCTGCAGGTCGGCGGGCAGGCCGGCGGCGTCCAGCGGCGCCAGGTCGTCGGCGGCGCGGCCGCGGGTGTCGGCGGCCAGGCGGGCCAGCGGGCGCAGCACCACGGTGGACACCACCACCACCGCCGCCACCAGCAGTGCCAGCAGCAGCAGGTCGCGCTGCAGCGCGCGGCGCACGAAGGCGTCGGTGAAGCGCTGGCGCGAGACGGTGCTTTCGGCCACCTGGATCACGATCTCCTGCGTGGCGCCGCCGGGCATCGGCAGCGGCCGCTTCAAGGCGCCCAGGCGCAGGGCTTCGCCGAAGTAGCGGGCGTCGTAGAACTGCGGCTCGCCGGTGCGCAGGGGCTGCGGCGGGGGCGGCAGGTCGGGGCTGCCGATCTCCACCAGGCCGTCGGCGCTGGCGATGCGGAAGTGCACGTTGCCGCTGGCGGTGAGCTCGAAGAACTCGAAGAGGCGGTAGGGCAGTTCCACCGCCAGGCCGCCGGAGGCGGTGGAGATGTTCAGCTCCAGCGCCTTGATGGCGCCCAGCAGCGAGCGGTCATAAGCCGCATTGGACGCGGCCACGGCGTCGTGCCGGGTGAACCACCAGCCCACCGCGGACAGCAGCGCCAGCGCCGGCAGCAGCAGCGCCAGCAGGCGCGCGCGCAGGCTGCCACGGGTGAATTCAAGCAGCGCGCGGCGGCTCATCCGGCCCTTTACCCGACTTGTCACCCGGCTTGTTACCCGGCTTGCTGTCCGGCTGGTTGTCCGGCCGCCCGTCGGACCGCGCATTCGGCGGTTCGGTGGGCGGCCTGGCGCGCTCGATCGGCCCGGCATCCGGCCCGTCGTCCGGCTCCAGCACGTAGCCCAGCCCGCGGTAGGTGTGGATGCGCACGCCGCGGCCTTCCAGGCGCTTGCGCAGGCGGTGCAGCAGCACGTCGATGGCGCTGGGCTGCACGTCGTCCTCGTCGCCGAAGACGCGGTCGATCAGCTTCTCGCGCGCCACCGGCTCGCCGGCCTTCAGGATCAGCGCGCGCAGCAGGGCCTGTTCGCGCGGGGACAGCGACAGCACCTCGTCACCCAGGGTGAAGCGGCGCGTGGCGGCTTCGAACTGCAGCGGGCCGCAGGCCAGGCGCGGGTGCTCGCTGCCGCGGGCGCGGCGGATCAGCGCCAGCAGGCGCGCTTCCAGCTCGGCCAGCGCGAAGGGCTTGGCCAGGAAGTCGTCGGCGCCTTCGTTCAGCGTGCCGACGCGCTCGGTCAACGAATCGCGCGCGGTGAGGATCAGCACCGGCAGCCGGCGGTCCTGCGCGCGCAGGCGGCGCAGCACCTCGTGCCCGCTGCGGCCGGGCAGGCCCAGGTCCAGCACCAGCGCGTCGAAGTCGTGGTCGGCCAGCGCGCGGTCCACCAGGCGGCCGTCGTCCAGCCACTGCACCTGGAAGCCGGCCTGCTCCAGCGCCTTGGCCAGCCATTCGCCCAGGGCATGCTCGTCTTCGGCCAGCAGGATGCGCATGGGCCGGCATTGTGGGCGCGCGCCGCGCATGGGCAACGCGGCCGCGCCGGCGGCGGGGCTGATAGGCGATTGATAGGGCCGCGGTGGCAGCATCGCGGCAGCGAGATCGACACACCGTCCTCAGGAGACAACGCGATGAATGAGTCCGTCCTTTCCCGCCGCCTGCTGCTGCAGGGGCTGGCCGCGGCCGGTGCGGCCGGCGCGCTGCCCACGCTGCGTGCCCAGGGCGCGTGGCCCAACAAGGCCATCCGCTTCGTGGTGCCGTTCGCGCCGGGCGGCAGCTCTGAAATCGTGGCCCGCGCCAGCGCCGCTGAAATGGCGAAGCTGCTGGGCCAGAGCGTCTACGTGGACAACAAGCCGGGCGGCGCCGGCAACGTGGCCATGCAGGAAGTGGCGCGCGCCGACGACCAGCACACGCTGATCCTGGGCCACATCGGCACGCTGGCGGTCAACCCGTACATCTTCGACAAGCTGCCCTACGACGCGAACAAGGACTTCAAGCCCATCTCGCTGCTGGCCAAGGTGCCCAGCCTGTACCTGGTGCACCCGGATGTGCCGGCGAAGAACCTGAAGGAGTTCATCGCGCTGGTGAAGTCCAAGCCGGGCAAGCTGAACTACGGCTCGGCCGGCAACGGCAGCGCCGGCCACCTGGCCATGGAGTACCTGAAGATGGCCACGGACACCTTCATGGTCCACGTGCCCTACCGCGGCACCGGCCCGCAGCTGACCGACCTGCTGGCCGGCCGGCTGGACGCGGCCTCCGTCGGCGCGCCGGCGGTGCTGCAGTTCATCAAGGCCGGCAAGCTGCGCTGCATCGCCACCGGCACGCCGCAGCGCATTCCGCAATTGCCTGACGTGCCGACCGTGGCCGAGCAGGGCTACCCCGGCTTCGAGATGACGCAGTGGTACGGGCTGATGGCACCGTCCACGCTGCCGCAGCCGGCAGCAGACAAGCTGGCCGCGGCCGCCGCCAAGGCGATGAAGGAGCCGCAGGCGCTGGAGCGGCTGAGCGCCGAAGCGGCGATCGCCGTGGGCTCGACCCCGGCGGAGTTCGCCAAGTTCATCGAGGTGGAGCAGAAGCGCTGGAAGGCCGTGATCGCGCGGGCCAAGATCAAGCCCGATTGATCGCGCCCGCCTGGCCGGGCCTGGCCGGCCCGGCGCCGGCTTGAACGGTTTCGCCGGCCTTACGGGCTCAGCACCACCTTGCGGCCGTGCAAGGGCTGCAGCGGCCGGGCGTTCATCGCATAACGCTTGGTGAACGCGGCCAGCTGGGCCTTGGACAGCTCCACCGGCGTCTTCAGCACCTGCCAGCGCACTTCCTCGCTGCAGGGCGGGGTGGTGAGCGAGCCCATGAAGGCGTAGTACGCGTGGTCGGCCGGCAGCAGCGAAGAGGGGTCGAATGCGGCTTCCAGCGGGCGCTTTTCGCCGGCCTTGGCGGGCAGGTGCGTGAACACGGGCTGCAGCGCCGGGTTCTCCTGGCCGAGCTTGAACAGCACCGCGACGACGCCCAGCTGGCCCTGCGCGTTCCTGTGCACCAGGTGCGCCACCAGCGGGTAGCGCTTGCCGTCGAACGATTCCTCGCTGGGGGCGTGGAAGTGGAACTGCAGCAGCTTGTACTCGGTGCCGTCCAGCGTGATGGCACCGGCGCCGGGCAGGTTCACCTGGATGGTGTGGCCGTTGTCGACCACCTCGCCCGCGCTGTCGGCGGTGTACGCAAAGCCGATGGGCTTGGCCTCGGCGGCCTTCTCGACCTTCCTGGTCTCGATGTTGATCGGCGACTGCAGCTTGCCGAGCCTGCAGGTCTTGAAATCGGGCGCCAGCTCGGCCCAGTGGGCCGGGCTGCCGTGGCCGTGATAACCCCAATGCGGCCGGTCCGCGGCCTGGGCGGCCGAGGCGGCGACGAGGGCGGCGGTGCCGATGAGAGACAGGGTCGTCTTCATGCAGATCCTCTCCGGGTTGGCAACGTGGCGCCGGCCACTGCGGCCCGGCCCAGGCCGCGATCCTGCCGCACCCGATGCGCCGGCCAGCGTGGAAACCACGCGCCGAATAGAGGTTATCGGTGATGTGACCGCCTGTGATGTCACCAGCGCTTCGCGCACCCGGGCCAGTCCCGCGGGGACACGTCCGCGCCATCCCGCGCATTCCTCCTACACGCAAACCGCGGCCCTGCCGACGGTGCCCGGCGCGCCGCCGCGCGATGCTGGCGCCCACTGACATCAGGGGGTGTGCCATGGGGTGCGTTGTGTTGCCGGTCCGGGCGCCGTGTGGGCGCGGGCGGAGGTTTTGAGCCATGGCGCGATCCGTACCCGCTTCGCGCGCCGAAGCCCTGCTGCGCCAGGTGCCGCAGCAGCTGCGCCAGGCCTTCGGCCTGCGCCGGCTGCGGCCGGGCCAGCGCGACGTCATCGACCGCGTGCTGCGCGGCCTGAGCACCCTGGCCGTGATGCCCACCGGCGCCGGCAAGTCGCTGTGCTACCAGCTGCCGGCCACCCTGCTGGACGGCATCACCGTCGTCGTCTCGCCGCTGATCGCGCTGATGCAGGACCAGTGCGACAAGCTGCAGCAGCTGGGCGTGGCCGCGGTGCAGCTGAACAGCGCCGTCGATCCCGAACAGGCCCTGGCCGCCGAGCAGGCGATTGCCGACGGCAGCGCGCGCATCGCCTTCGTCACGCCCGAGCGGCTGGTGGAGCCGGCCTTCATGGCGCTGCTCACCCAGCGCCACATCGGCCTGTTGGTGGTGGACGAGGCGCATTGCATCTCCCACTGGGGCCATGACTTCCGCCCCGCCTTCACCGAGGTCGGCACCATGCTGCCCAAGCTCGGGTCCCCTCCGGTGCTGGCGCTGACCGCGACCGCCAGCGACGAGGTCACCGCCGACATCGCGCGCCAGCTCGACATCCCCGCCGCCGGCGTGCTCACCGGCAGCAGCTACCGGCCCAACCTGCGCTTCAGTGTCGAGACGGTGGACGACGAGGCGGCCAAGCTGCGGCGCACCATCGAACTGCTGTCGGCGGAAGCGGGATCGGCCATCGTCTATGCCGCCACCGTGAAGGCGGCCGAACAGGTGCATGCCGCGCTGCGCGAGGCCGGCCTGCCCGCGGGCCTGTACCACGGCCAGCTGCGCGTGGCCGAGCGCCAGGCGGCGCAGCAGGCCTTCATGGCCGGCGACGCCGAGGGCGGGCGCCTGATGGTGGCCACCAATGCCTTCGGCCTGGGCATCGACAAGCCCGACATCCGCCTGGTGCTGCACTACCAGCTGCCCGCGGGCCTGGACGTCTACTACCAGGAGGCCGGCCGCGCCGGGCGCGACGGCGAGCCGGCGCGCTGCAAGCTGCTGTACCTGGCCGGCGACCGCGCGGTGCAGCAGTTCTTCCTGAACAGCCGCTACCCCACGGTGGACGACGGCCTGAAGCTGCTGGCGGCGCTGGATAGCGACCCCGGCAGTACCGGCGAGGGGGCCTGGACGCTGGCGCGCCTGAAGACCCGGCTGCAGCGCCCGGTGACCAAGCTGCGCGTGCTGCTGAACCTGATGCGGCGCCAGCGCTGGCTGGACCTGGACAGCGGCGGCCACATCCACGTGCGCGACGGCGCGGCGGCGATGGACGGCATCGAAGCGCTGCTGGCCCGCTACGTGGAGAAGAGCGAGCAGGACCAGCAGCGCCTGGAGCAGGTGGTGGCCTATGCGCAGACCGGCGCCTGCCGCTGGCGGACGCTGCTCGAGGCCTTCGAGGAAGCGCCGCCCTTCCAGCGCTGCGGCGGCTGCGACAACTGCCGGCGCATGGCGGCCTTCGAGTCCAGCGCGCCGGCGGAATCCGCTTCACCGGTGGGTACGGCGATGGCGGCGGCCCTGGGCGACACCGCGCCGCCGGCCGCGACCTCGCCCGCGCCGCGCTTCCAGGCCGGTGATGCCGTGCGTGTCAAGCGTTATGGCGCCGGCATCGTGACCGAGGCGACGCCCGAGGCCGTCACCGTCGACTTCGGCGGCAAGCAGCGCCGGTGCTTCCACCCGGACTTCGTGCGGCCCAGCCGGGCGGCCGCGGGGGCCGCCGCCTGAAGTGCCTCCTTGCGCCGGCAGGAAGCGGCGAAGCGCCCGGCGGCAAGCGCCGCGTCAACGCAGGTACAGCCGCTCGGTCGGTGTCAGCGTGGTGATGCCCTGGGCAGACGCCTCCCGGAAGCCCAGCTTGCGCAGCAGGTGGATGGAGCGTTCGTTGTCCGCTTCCACCGTGGCCATGAACTGCTGCACGCCAAAAGACGCGGCCAGCTCGGCCATCATCGCCTGCACCGCCTCGCGCGCATGGCCGCGGCCGCGGTGGGCGGCAGGCAGCTCGTAGGCCACCCAGGCGCGGCCACCGGCCAGCACGGTGGCCTGCACCACCCCCAGCGGCGCGGCCGGCTCGGCGGCCTGGTGGGCCGCCGTGGCGTGCTCCTTGCCTTGCTCCGCGCTCTCGCGCGGGAAGAGGATCCAGTTCAGCCACTGCTCGCGCCCGTCCGGCGAGCGGCGTGCTTCCAGCCGGGTGTACACGCCTTCCAGGTGCGCCAGCGTGGGCGGCGGGCCGTGGTCGAGGTGGGTGTAGATGCTCGGGTCCTGCAGCAGCGGGAACATCGCTGCGGCGTGTTCACGCCGCAGCGGTTCCAGCACCAGGCGGGGCGTGTGCAGCGCGTGCATGGCGGGCTTCCTGCCGACGGTCAGGCCGTGCGTGCGTAGACGATGAAGCCGGCGTGCGTGGCCACCTGGTCGTACAGGCGGCGGCCGGCGGCGTTCGTCTCGTGCGTCTGCCAGTACAGCCGCGTGACGCCGGCGGCACGTGCCATCGCGGCCACGCCCTCGATCAGCGCGCGGCCCACGCCGCGTCCGCGCAGCGTGGGGTCGGTGAACAGGTCCTGCAGGTAGCAGACGGGTTCGATGCGCGTCGTGCTGCGGTGGTACAGGCAATGCGCCAGGCCCGCCACGCGGCCATCGGCCTCGGCCACCAGCGCGTGCACCGGCTCGTCGGGGTCGAAGAAGCGCTGCCAGGTGCAGCGGGTGATCTCCGGCGCCAGCGCGGTGGGCCCCGAGCGGCCGTAGAACGCGTTGTAGCCGTCCCACAGCGGGGTCCAGGCGGCCAGGTCGTCCTGCCGCAGCGGACGGACGCTCACTTCAAGGGTCATGGGAATCTCCGGTGGCAGCACGGGTGCAGCGGCGGCGCGCCCGGCGCGGCCCAGCGCCCGAGCTTTGTACCGCAGCGCGGGCGCGCGCTGTAGGCCAAGGCGGTGCGGCCAGGCACGCCACTGTCCTACAGCGGGGCCGTGGCGCACCGCATAGGGTGCAGGTGTTCACGCAGGAGAGTTCACATGGCCACCAGCAGCATCCTCGGCGGCGAAGAAACCGCCCGCCGCGCCACCGGGCGCGACATCGACAGCCTGGGTCCCAGCGACAGCTCGGACAGCGGCGCCGACGTGCAGGGCGAGCGCACCATGCCCACCGAAGGCGACACGCCCGACGAGCTGGGCGCCACCCCGGCGCACCGCGACAGCGCCAGCGATTCACTGGGCACCGGCGAACGCGGCGCCGCCACCGGCGCCGACGTGCGCGAAGGCGCCGACATCCTGCCCGACCGGGTGATCGACGCCCCGGACGAGGACGCCCAGGCTGAGCTGGACGCGCTGGGCGCCGACGTGGACGACGACGAGCCGGAGGACGAGACGGACGTGGAGTGACGTGGACTGATGCGGACTGGTGCGGACCGAGGCGGTCCGGGCCGGGCCCGCCGTCCGCTCGGCAAAGCGGCGCGTCCGCCGGGCCGCCCCCCCGGGGCCGGCCGCCTCGGCTTCCGCCCCGCCCGCTCAGCGCACCGTCACGGCAGCGTGGAATCGGGCCGGTCGCGCGGCACCAGCGCCAGGTATTCGGCCAGGGTGCCGCCCGCCAGCGGCTTGGCCAGCACCCGCAGGTCGTTGATGCGCCCGCCGGTGTCCACGCCGGGGCGGCGCCGCACCTCGGCAAAGCCCTGGGCGTGCCAGAAGCGCTCCGCCCGGTCATTGCCCGCGACCACGCCCAGCCGCAGCCAGCGCGCGCCGCCGTGGCGCATCCACGCTTCCATGGCGCGGTAGGTTTCCGCGGCCGCGCCGCTGCCGTGCAGTGCGGTGGCCAGCAGGTACAGCGCCACATGCCAGACGCCGGGCGCGCACAGGTCCTTCACCACCACGGCCACGCCCTGCAGCGCCGCCCGGTCGCTGCCCTGCAGCCCCAGGAACCAGCGCCGCGTGAGCCCCGGCAGGCACAGCGCCGGCGGCGGCTGTTCGTCGAACTCCACCTGCGCCTCGTCGGCGTTCGGCGCGCGGCCGTTCACGGCCTGGAAGTACAGCGGGTTGGCCTCGAACAGGGCCTGCAGCAGCGGCACCTCGTGCGCCGCCAGTTCGCGCGCGGCGAGCCGGCCGCCGCGGAACAGCACCGGCGCCTGCACGTTCAGCGCACGGCGGCGCACATGCCCAGGTCGCAGCGCACGCGCATGACGCCGGTGGTGCAGGCCACGTCGTATTCCTCGATGGCGCCGTTCTTCACGCGCAGCTGCGCCGCGGGCCGGATGCCGTCCGGGCCCTGGCAGCCGCGCGCCTTGGCGGCGCGCTCGGCCTCGAAGGCATAGAGCCCGTGCGGCACGATGATGACCACCGGTCCGGCCGGCGCGGCCGCGGAAAGAGGGGCGGCCGCGGCCGCTGCGGCGCGGTCCGCCGCCGGCAAGGACACCGCCAGCACTGCGGCCAGCACCCAGATCGATCGCATTCCCATCAGAGCCTTCCCAGTTCGCCGGATGTGCGGCGGACCGCAGTCTGCCGCAAGAGCCGCGCTGGCCGGCCCCGCCGAAGGCGTCAAGCGCCGCGTGCCACCTTGGGCATGCGGGGCTTCGCCGGTGGCGTGTTCGCCGGGCGATCGGAGTCGCCGGGCACCAGGGCCGGTTGCCACAGCGTCTGCAGTTCCTTCAGCGGCTTGCCGCCCACCACGCCCAGCATCAGCTCCGCCAGCTGCACGCCGGCGGCGTGCGGCTCGGGCTGGGCGATGGCGGTGATCGCGACGCCGCCCAGCAGCGTGTCGGCCGGCATGCCGTCGTAGACGATCACCGAGATGTCGCGGCCCGGCTCCAGGCCCGCGTCGAGCAGCGCACGCACCACGCCGACGCCGCAGATGTTGTTGTCCACGATCACCGCGGTCGGCAACGGCTTCAGCTGCAGCAGGGCCTGCATCGCCTCGTGCCCGCCGCGGCGGCTGAAGCCCGCGCTGACGACGTGGCGCGCCACCGGCTTCAGCCCGGCCTGGCGCAGCCCGCGCAGGAAGCCCTGGTGGCGCTGGAACGCGAAGGTGAGGTCGAGCGGCGCGTGCACGTAGGCGATGTCGCGGTGGCCCAGTCCGGCCAGCCGGGCCACGGCCAGCGCCGCGCCGGCCTCGTTGTCGAAGTCGAACCAGGCATAGCCGTCGGGCTTAGCCGTGCGCCCGTAGGCGACGAAAGGCGCGCCGCTGGCCAGCAGGTGCTCGATGCGCGCGTCGTCCATGCGCGTGTGCGGCACGATGAAGCCGTCGACCCGCCGCGCCTTCAACAGCCGCTCGTAGGTGTTCAGCTCGTCGGCCGGGCGGGCCGAGGCGATCAGCACGTCGACGCCGGCCTCGGCGAAGCGGTCGGTCATGCCGGCCACCACCTCGACGAAGCGTGGGTCGCCCAGGTCGCCGGAGCCCGTGGGGTAGACGATGCCGATGGCGTCGGCCTTGCCGGTGGCCAGGCGCCGGGCCGCGCCATTTGGGCGATAGCCGAATTCCTCCGCCGCCTGCATCACGCGCTCGCGCGTGCGCTCGCTGACGTCGGAATAGCCGTTCAGCGCCCGGCTGACGGTGGTTTGTGACAGGCCCAGCCGGGCCGAGAGCTCTTTGAGGTCCATCGCGATCGAGGGTCGGAACCGGCCGTTTGTAGCGCATCGCCAAGGCGTCCCGCAGGCCGCATCAGGGTAAACGCCTGGTCGAATCCAAAGCGCTTTGGAGAAGAATATCCAAAGCGCTTTGGAAAGCGCCACACAACCACCCTTCCGGAGACACGCGATGAAGATTTCAAGAATGGCGCTGCTGGCCTGGGCCGCGCTGGCGGCATGCGGCGGCGCCTCGGCCGCGCAACTGGAGTTCGGCGGCTACTTCCGCAGCGGCGCCGGCAGCAGCGACCAGGGCGGCAAGGAGGTGTGCTTCCGCCTGCCCGGCTCCATCGTGTGGTTCCGCCTGGGCAATGAATGCGACACCTATGCCGCCCTGAACTTTGGTGCGACGCTCGGCACGGTGGACGGCACCACCTTCAAGACCAAGTTCACCACCGCCTACGGCACCC
>CBIHPZ010000057.1:0-11964 GCA_966211865.1 uncultured Aquabacterium sp. | reverse complement strand
CGATCAGCATGGGGACGAACCTCCCCTGAATGGCCGGTGTGCGTGCGGCCGCCGCCCAGGGCGGCCGGCGCGCGGAAATGAGCGTTACTGGAAGGCCGCCGCGGACAGGGCTTTCCGTCCTGCCCAGGCTATTGCCCGCCGGCCGAGGGGCGGGCCAGCTTCCAGTACAGCACGGCGGCGATCACGCCGAAGGCCAGGTGCGCCATCAGCGTGCCCCAGCCGCGCAGCTCGGTGAACCAGGGCAGCGCGTAGGTCAGCAGGTGGAAGTTGAAGAGGTACAGCACCAGGCCGAAGCCTGCGCCGATCGTCTGCACCATGCCCAGGCTGGTCTCATAGTGGAAACCGGCGATGATCGCGCCCAGCACCAGGCCGAAGCCGATGCCGAGCAGATAGTGGGTTATCAGCGCGGCAGCGACCACGGTCAGATTGAACTCGGGCGCACGATCGAGGATGCCCGGCCCCATCACCAGCGCGGCCACCAGGTGCGGGATGCGCCAGGGGCCTTCCATGTTCATCGAGGCCGCCCAGACCAGTTCCAGCACCATCAGCACCGCGCCCGCGGCAAAGCCGGCGGCCGCGGCGGCGCGCCAGTCCGGCGCACGCCGTTCCCACGCGTGGGCTTGCAGTTGAAGTTCCATGACCACTCCTTCGGCGGCCGGGCCCCTCGGGCCTGCCGCTTTGCGCCTGGCCTTCGCGTGACAGAAGCGACCGCGGCCCCGGTGGGGCCGCGAACCGCCGTGCCGTCAGGGGAAGACGAGGACGTTGCTCTCCACGCCCTCGAGATGCGCTTCCGGATGCAGGGCCTGCAGGCGGGCTTCGATCTCGGCCACGCGCGCGGCGGGCACGTCCACCATCAGCAGGATCTGGCCCTGCTCGATGGCCGGCGTGAAGCGCTTCAGCCGCGTGCTGGGCACCGAGACGCCGATCATGCTGGCCGACCAGGCACCGAAGCCCGCGCCCAGCATGCCCAGCACCGCGGCAATGCCCCATTGGGGCGAATCACCGACGATGGGGAAGAAGATGGCCACCGCCACCCCGAGCAGCGAACCGGCCGAGCCGCCCACCACGAGGCCCATTTCGGCCGCGCGGATCACGTCGGAGGTTTGCAGCACGTTGGCCTGGTGCAGGCCTGTCATGTCCGCGTCTTCGCGGGCCACGAAGTGGATGTGCCGTTCGGGGATCCGAGCCAGCAGCAGGTCATCCGTTGTCCGCCGGGCGCTGGCCAGGTCGGGCAACAACCAGTAAATCCTTCTGCGCATGATGCCCTCCTTTGAAGTTGGACAAATGCACTGGGTTGGACGAGCCGTTTCTACACCCGTTCTTGACGCCGATCAAGGCGGCGATCCCGCGGATGGGGGCGCCCTTTCACGGCGTCCATTCATCGTTAGCGGACACGCATCGCACCAGTGCGCGGGCGTCCCGTTTGCCCCTGCGGGCCCTGCGCTTGACCGTACCATGGCCGCTTCAGCCGGGCGGTGCCGGCGATAGGCGATGGGAGAAACCGCGGCGATGCTGAGTGACGAGGAAGTGCAGGCCCTGGTGCAAGCACGCCACCCCGACCCCTTTTCGGTGCTGGGCCTGCATGCCGATGCGCATGGCGCCCTGTGGCTGCGGGTCTTGTTGCCGCAGGCCGCGAGCGTGGCGGTGGTGGATGCCGGCACCGGCGAACGCCTGGCCGAGCTGTTGAAACGCGACGACGCCGGCTTCTGGCTGGGCCGCATCCCGAACCGCCACGACCGCTTCGACTACCGCCTGCAGGTGCGCTGGGCCGACGGCAGCGAGGGCCGCTACGCCGACGCCTACGCCTTCGGCCCGCTGCTCACCGACACCGACCTGCACTACCTCGCCGAAGGCAGCCACCTGCGACCCTACGAGGTGCTGGGCGCCCATCCGCTCACGCTGGGCGCCGGCGTGCACGCGGTGGCGGGCGTGCGCTTTGCGCTGTGGGCGCCGAATGCGCGGCGCATCAGCGTGGTGGGCGACTTCAACGGCTGGGACGGCCGCCGCCACGTGATGCGTTCGCGCGGCGGCTCGGGCATCTGGGAACTCTTCGTGCCGCACGCGGCCGAGGGCGACCGCTACAAGTTCGAGATCGTGGACGCGCAGGGCCAGTTGCTGCCGCTGAAGTGCGATCCCTTCGCCCATGCGGCCCAATTCCGCCCGGAGACGGCCAGCCAGGTGGCGGCATTGCCGCCACGGCAGGCGCTGCCCGCGGCACGGCGCGCGGCCAATGGGCGCCAGGCGCCGATGTCGATCTACGAGGTGCACCTGGGCTCATGGAAGCGCCACCCTGATGGCAGCTTCCACGACTGGGACACCCTGGCCGCGTCGCTTCCGGGTTATGCGGCCGAGCAGGGCTTCACGCACGTGGAACTGCTGCCCATCACCGAGCACCCCTTCGACGGCTCCTGGGGCTACCAGACCCTGGGCCTGTACGCGCCCACCTCGCGCTTCGGCCCGCCGGCGGGCTTCCAGCGCTTTGTTGCGGCCTGCCACGCCGCCGGCGTGGGCGTGCTGCTGGACTGGGTGCCGGCGCACTTCCCCAGCGACGCGCACGGCCTGGCGCAATTCGATGGCACGCCGCTGTACGAATACGCCGACCCGCGCGAAGGCTTCCACAAGGACTGGAACACGCTGATCTACAACTTCGGCCGCCACGAGGTGCGCAATTTCCTGATCGGCAGCGCGCTGTGCTGGATCGAGCGCTACGGCGCCGACGGGCTGCGGGTGGATGCCGTGGCCTCGATGCTGTACCGCGACTACAGCCGCCAGCCCGGCGAATGGCTGCCCAACCAGCACGGCGGGCGCGAGAACCTGGAGGCCATTGCGCTGTTGAAACGCGCCAACGAGGTGATTGGCAGCGAATGCCCCGGCGCCATCACCGTGGCCGAGGAATCCACCGCCTTTCCCGGCGTCTCCGCGCCCACCTACAGCGGCGGCCTGGGCTTCCACTACAAGTGGAACATGGGGTGGATGCACGACACCTTGAAGTACATGGCGCAGGACCCGGTGCACCGCCGCTGGCACCACGACAAGATGAGCTTCGGCCTGGTGTATGCGTTCAGCGAGAACTTCGTGCTGCCGCTCTCGCACGACGAGGTGGTGCACGGCAAGGGTTCCATCCTGGGGCGCATGCCGGGGGACGACTGGCAGCGTTTCGCGAACCTGCGGGCGTATTACGGCTTCATGTGGGCGCACCCGGGCAAGAAGCTTCTGTTCATGGGGCAGGAATTCGGGCAACCGAACGAATGGAACCATGACGTGGAATTGCCCTGGCATTTGCTGGGCGATGCGCGCCATGCGGGCGTTCAGCGCCTCATTCGAGACCTGAATCAGCTCTATCGCAGCGAATCGGCCCTGCACCAGCTGGACCACGACCCCGCCGGCTTCGAATGGATCGCGGCGGGGGAGGCCGAGACCTCCGTCTATGCCTGGGCGCGGCGCGATGCGGAAGGGCGGCCGGCGCTGGTCGTCTGCAACTTCACGCCGGTGCCGCGGCATGGATATCGCTTGGGCGTGCCGGCGGGCATCGGCCAATGGCGCGAGGCCTTGAACACCGATTCGGCCTGGTATGGAGGGAGCAACGTGGGCAATGGAATGATGAGCTTGCGCACCGAAGGCATCGGGGCGCATGGGCGCGGGCAGTCGGTTGAAATGGTGCTGCCGCCCCTGGCCACCGTCATCCTGCTGCCCGAATGAAGCTGCCCGAGCAACTGGGCCCAGGCCGCCCGGAGCCCATGGGCTCGTTGGCGCGCGACGGCGGCGTGAACTTCGCCGTGTTCTCCGAACATGCGCAGCGCATCGAGTTGTGTGTCTTCGACACCGATGGCGTGCGCGAACTGCGCCGCTACGACCTGCACGGGCCGGACGACAGCGTGTTCCACGGCTTCCTGCCCGATGTCGGCCCCGGCCTGGTCTATGGCCTGCGTGCCCATGGGCCGCACCAACCGGAGGCTGGCCACCGCTTCAACCGCGCCAAGCTGCTGCTGGACCCCTGTGCGCGCGAGATCGTCGGCCGCTTCCATTGGGGGCCGGAGCACTACGGCTTCACGCCGGGTCACCCGGACGGCACCCGCTCGCTGGACCCGCGCGACAACGCCGCCGGCATGCTGAAGGCCCGCGTGGCGCCGCCGCCCCAGCCGGCCGCCGGTGCGCTGAATGCGCCGCGCATTCCCGTGGCGGACATGGTGCTGTACGAGCTGCACGTCAAAGGCTTCTCGCAGCGCCTGCCCGGCGTGCCGGAAGCCTTGCGCGGAAAGTACGCGGCCATCGCACACCCCGCCGCCATCGCCCATTTCAAGGCCCTGGGCGTCACCACGCTGTCCCTGCTGCCGGTGCACTACCACCTGGACGAACCGGGGCTGGCGGCGCGCGGCGCGGTGAATTACTGGGGCTACAACACCCTCGGCTTCTTCTGTCCCGACCCGCGCTTCGCCTGCCGGCCCGACGACCCGGCCGCGGTCAACGACGAGTTCCGCGCCATGGTCGACGTGCTGCACCAGCACGGCCTGGAGGTGGTGCTGGACGTGGTCTACAACCACACGGCGGAAGCCGGCGAAACCGGCCCCACGCTCAGCTTCCGCGGCCTGGACCACGCCAGCTGGTACCGCCTGGCGCACGACGACAAGAGCCGCTGCGAGAACCTGACCGGTTGCGGCAACACCTTGAACGTGGCGCACCCGCGCGTGGCGCAGTTCGTGCTGGATTCGCTGCGCCACTGGGTGCAGGAGATGGGCGTGGACGGCTTCCGCTTCGACCTGGCGCCGGTGCTCGGCCGCACCCGCCACGGCTTCGACCCGCACGCCGCCTTCTTCACCGCACTGCGGCAGGACCCGGTGCTGGCGCGCGCCCACCTCATCGCCGAACCCTGGGACGCCGCCTACGACGGCTACCAGGTCGGCCGCTTCCCCGGCCGCTTCATCGAGTGGAACGACAAGTTCCGCGACAGCGTGCGGCGCTACTGGCTGGGCGGGCCGGTCAGCCGCGGCGAGCTGGCGCGGCGCTTCACCGCGTCCAGCGACCTGTTCCACCACGGCCAGCGGCGGCCTTCCGCGTCGGTCAATTTCATCGCGGTGCACGACGGCTTCACGCTCGCTGACTTGACGAGTTATTCCCGCAAGCACAACCAGGCCAACGGCGAGGACAACCGGGATGGCCGCGACGGCGAACCCAGCGCCAACTTCGGCGCGGAAGGCCCCAGCGCCGACCCCGCGGTGAACGAAACACGCCGCCGGGTGCGCCGCGGCCTGCTGGCCACGCTGCTGCTGGCCCAGGGCACGCCGATGCTGGCCGCCGGCGACGAGCTGGGCCACACCCAGCAGGGCAACAACAACGCCTATTGCCAGGATTCGCCGCTGACCTGGCTGGACTGGGACCGGGCCGACACCGACCTGATGCGCTTCGTCGCCGACCTGCTGGCGCTGCGCCGCGCCGAGCCCGCGCTGCGCCACGACCGCTGGTTCCGCGCGCCGCCGGTGGCGCGCGGCGAACGCAGCGCCACCTGGTTCACGCCCGGCGGCCGCGAGATGACGGTGGCCGACTGGCACGACGCCAGCCAGCCCGCCTTCGCCTGCCAGGTCCTGGGCTCGCCGCTGGAGCCCGCGGCCCAGGGCAGCGCGCGCCTCTTGCTGGCCTTCAACCCCGAGCCCGCCACCACCCGCTTTGCCTTGCCGCCCGGGCTGTGGCAGGTCGCCATCGATTCCAGCGGCGAACTGGCGGCCGGCACCGACCTGCCCGCCGTCGCCACGGTGGACGTGCCGGCCCGCGCCTTGCTCGTCCTGCGCAGCGCAAGCGCTTAGGGCCTGTTGACGCGAAGGAGGTGACTGCATGAATGCCCACAACGGATGCCTTCGATGAACCTTCACCAACGCGCGTCCGGCGTGCTGCTGCACGTCACTTCGCTGCCGGGGCCGCATGGCATCGGCGACTTTGGCCCCGAAGCCTTCCACTTCGTCGACTGGCTGGCGTCGGCCGGCCAATCGCTGTGGCAGTGGCTGCCGGTGTCACCCATCGGCCCGGGCGATTCGCCGTACCAGAGCGTCTCCGCCTTCGCCGGCAGCCCGCTGATGGTGGCGCTGGAACCGCTGGTGGCGGCCGGCTGGCTGCCGCCACCCCAGCTGCCCGAAGGCGGCTTCGACGCCGCGCGTGTCGACTACGCCCGCGTGGTGCCCTGGCGCCTGCAGCAGCTGCGGGCCGCGGCGCGCGGCTTCTTCGACCGCGCCACGCCGGCGCAGCACGAGCTGTTCGAGGAGTACCAGCAGACGGAAGCCGGCTGGCTGGACGACTACGCGCTGTTCATGGCGCTGGAAACCGCCCACGCCGGCCGCTGCTGGTGGCAATGGCCCGAGCCGCTGAAGCGCCGCGACCCCGCCGCGCTGCTGGCCGCCAAGCGCGAGCATGCCGACGAGATCGGCTTCTGGCAGTTCGTGCAGTGGTGCTTCGACACCCAGGCCGCGTCATTGAAGCGTTATGCTGCCGAGCGCCGCGTTCGGATCATGGGCGACCTGCCGATCTTCGTGGCCCACCACAGCGCCGACTGCTGGGCCCGGCCCGACCTGTACACGCTGGACGAGGACTTCCAGCCCACGGTGGTGGCCGGCGTGCCGCCGGACGACCTGGGGCCGCTGGGCCAGCGCTGGGGCAACCCGCTGTACCGCTGGGACCGCATGGCCGCCGAAGGCTGGGCCTGGTGGGCGGCGCGGGTGCAGCGCGCGCTGGCGCATGCGGACGTGTTCCGCATCGACCATTTCCGCGGCTTTGCCGGCTATTTCGAGATCCCGGCCGACAGCGAAGACGCCAAGCGCGGCCGCTGGCGCCAGGGCCCCGGCCAGGCGCTGTTCGACGCCATCGCGGCCCAGCTGGGCGAATTGCCCATCGTCGCCGAGGACCTGGGCTACATCACGCCCGACGTGCACACGCTGCGCGACGGCTGCGGCTTCCCCGGCATGAAGATCCTGCAGTTCGCCTTCGGCGGCGACGGCGCGCACGAGTACCTGCCGCACAACTACCCGCGCCGTTGCCTGGTCTACACCGGTACGCACGACAACGACACCGTGCGCGGCTGGTGGAACCAGGCCCGGCCGCACGAGCGCGCGTTTGCCGGCGCCTACCTGGCCTGCCACGAGCACGACGTGCACTGGGCCATGATCCGCGCCGCCTGGAATTCGGTGGCCGACATCGCGCTGTGCCCCTTCCAGGACGTGCTGGGGCTGGGGACCGAGCACCGCATGAACACGCCCGGCACGCAAGGCCCGCACAACTGGAGCTGGCGCTTCAGCTGGCCGATGGTGGGCAGCGAGCCGGGGCGGGTGCTGAGGATATTGACCGAAGTGAGCGGCCGTCTGCCGGACCAGCGGGCGCCCGCGCCGCCTTCGACCGCGGGTTACTGGACCGAGCGGACCGACGCGACCGCGGAGACCGGGAACTCCCGCTTGAGCAAGCCGTAGACCTCCGAGTCCGACACCTCGCCGTCCACGATCCAGCGCTCGCGCAGCAGCCCCTCGCGGCTGAAGCCCAGGCGCTGCAGCAGGCGGGCGGAAGCGGTGTTGCGCGGGTCGATGTCGGCCTCGACGCGGTTGAGGTCCATCGCCTCGAAGCCATGGCGCAGCAGCGCGCCCACCGCTTCGGCGGCGAAGCCTTGGCCCCAGGCCGACGCGTCCAGGATGTAGCCCACCTGCGCGCGGCGGCAACTCGGCCAGTGGTCGAACAGCGTGCAGCGGCCGATCAGCCGGCCATCAACACGGCGCACGATGCCCAGCGCGAGGTGCTGGCCGCGCTCGTGCCCGGCCGCGTCGTCCGCGATGCGGCGCTGCGCCTGCGCGATGTCGGTCCAGGGTGCCGTGCTCCAGTAGCGCATGGCCACGGGGTTGGAGAAGATGGCGAAGAGGGCCTCGGCATCGGCGTCCTGCAGCGGGCGCAAGCGCAGGCGTGGGGTGTCCAGTTCGGGCAAACGGGTTGTGGTCGTCATGGCAGGAGGCGCGCCGGTGTGCCGCCGAACCCCCTGACGCGGGGTAGGGCCTTCGCCCCTCATCAGGGCTGTCCCGGGATTGGAATCGCGCCAATGTCCGCTAGAAACGGGTGTTGACCCCAAGAACCGTGGAGACATGCCCATGAACACGCTCACCCGCCTGGCGGCCGCGCTGGCGCTGCCCGCCATCTTTGCCGCGTCGTTCAGCGGCACCGCCCATGCGCAGACGGCGATGAAGATCAGCATCTCGGTGGCGCAGAACTCGCACCAGGGCGTCGCCATCGACACCTTCGCGAAGGAGGTGGAAAAGCGCACCGGCGGCCGCTACAAGATCCAGCCCTTCTATTCCGGCTCGCTCGGCGGCGAGCGCGAAAGCATCGAGGCGGTGCAGCTGGGCACGCAGGAGCTCACCTTCACCTCCACCGGCCCGGTGCCCAACTTCGTGCCCGAGGCGCGCATCCTCGACATCCCCTTCCTGTTCCGCGACAAGGCCCATGCCCGCGCGGTGCTGGACGGCCCCATCGGCCAGGACATGCTGAAGGCCTTCGAGCCCAAGGGCTTCAAGGCCCTGGCTTGGGGCGAGAACGGCGTGCGCCACATGACCAACAGCAAGCGCGCGGTGAATGCGCCCGAGGACCTCAAGGGCCTGAAGATGCGCACCATGGAGAACCCGGTGCACGTGGCCGCCTACAAGGGCTTCGGCATCATCACCACGCCCATGGCCTTCCCCGAGGTCTTCACCGCCTTGCAGCAGGGCACGGTGGACGGGCAGGAGAACCCGCTGTCGGTGATCATGGCCGCCAAGTTCGACCAGGTGCAGAAGCACCTGAGCCTGACCGGGCACGTCTACAGCCCCTGCATCTTCCTGATGAACAAGGCCAGCTTCGACAAGCTGCCCGCGGCCGACCAGGCGCATTTCCTGGCCGCCGCGGTGGAGGCCGTGAAGGCGAACCGCGCCCGCGTGGATGAAGACGATGCCAAGGGCGTGGCCGAGCTGCGCAGCAAGGGCATGCAGGTGGTGGAGAACGTCGACAAGGCCAAGTTCCAGGCCGCGCTATCGCCCGTGTACGCGCAGTTCGAACAGCAGTTCGGCAAGGCCAACATCGACAAGATCCGGAACTTCCGTTGATGGCCGGGCCGCTGCGCCAGGCCTTTCTCGCGTTCGAGCGCGGCTGCACGGCGCTGGCCACGGCCGGCGCCTGCGCCATGCTGGTGGTGGCGTCTGCCCTGGGCATGTGGCAGATCGTCACCCGCTTCATCATCGAGCGGCCGGCGGAATGGACCGAGGTGCTGATCCGCTTCAGCCTGATCTGGATGGTGTTCCTCGGCATCCCGCAGGCCTTCCGCATCGGCGCCATGGTGAGCGTGGACGTGCTGTACCGCTGGTCCGGCGCGCGCCTGCGCCGCGTGCTGGACGCGCTGGTGGCGCTGGCCGCGCTGCTGCTGGTGGCGGTCATCATCATCGTGGGCTGGGACTACGCGAAGCGCGGCAGCGTGCAGAGCGTGATCGGGCTGGAAGACGTCTCGATGTTCTGGGCCTACCTCGCGATGCCGGTGGGGGGCCTCTTCTGCGTCGTCGCCATCATTGGCAACTGGCTGGACCCACAGCGGCTGGAACTGGAGACGGCGCAGTGAGCGCGCGGACCCGGCCACCGCTGGCCTGCCCGGCGCGCCGCACCAGGGGGGCCGCATGACCAGCGCCATGGTGCTGACGATGGTGCTGTGCTTCGCGCTCACCATCTCGGTGGCGGTGTCCATCGGCCTGTCGGCGCTGGTGGGCATCCAGGTGAGCCACGTGAACATGCTGGTGGCGGTGAAGGAGATGTTCTCCTCCATCAACAAGTTTCCGCTGGCGGCCATCCCGTTCTTCATCCTGGCCGGCAACCTGATGGAGACCGGCGGCATCAGCCGGCGGCTGGTGGAATTCGCCAAGAGCATCGTCGGCGGCGTGCAGGGCGGCCTGCCGATGACCTGCGTGCTCACCTGCATGATCTTCGCGGCAGTGTCCGGCTCCAGCGTGGCCACCACCTTCGCCATCGGCGCCATCCTGATCCCCGCGCTCATCAAGCACGGCTACCCGACAAACTGGGCGGCCGCGCTGCAGGCCACCAGCGCGGAGCTGGGCGTGATCATCCCGCCGTCCATCCCGATGATCCTGTACGGCGTGGCGGCCGAGGTGTCGATCGGCGAGCTGTTCATCGCCGGCTTCGGCCCGGGCCTCTTGATCGGCGGCGCGCTGATGCTCTTCGTGTGGCTGTGGTGCAAGCGCCGCGGCTGGGGCCACCACGACGGGGAAGGGCGCCTGTCCTTCGGCCGCGCCGCGCTGCAGGCCGGCTGGGCGCTGCTGATGCCGGTGATCATCCTGGGCGGCATCTACGGCGGCATCTTCACGCCGACGGAAGCATCGGCCGTTGCCGTGTTCTACGCGCTGGTGGTGGGCCTGCTGATCTACCGCGAGATCCGCATCGCCGATCTCTATCCGATCTTCAAGAAGTCGGTGATCTCGTCGTCGGTGATCATGTTCATCATCGCCAACGCGGGGCTCTTCGCCTACCTGATCACGCGCGCCGGCGTGCCCGAGGCCATCGGCCTGTGGCTCAAGGACGTGCTGCACAGCCCGGCGGTGTTCCTGCTGGGCGTGAATGCCGCGCTGTTCGTCATCGGCATGTTCATCGAGACCAGCGCGGCCATCATCGTGCTGGCCCCCATCCTGGCGCCGGTGGCGCAGTTCTTCGGCGTGGACCCGGTGCACTTCGGCATCGTGATGGTGGTGAACCTGGCGCTGGGCATGATCACGCCGCCCTTCGGCGTCAACCTGTTCGCGGCCTGCACCGTGGCCCGCATCTCGCTGGACCGCATCGTCACGCAGCTGGTGCCCTTCGTGCTGGTGGTGCTGGGCTGCCTGATGGTCATCACCTACGTGCCGTCGCTGGCGCTGTTCCTGCGCGACCTGGTCTACCGCTGAGCCCAGACGCCGCGTGCTGCGGCGTGGGGGTCAGTACAGCGTCTCGACGTCGCTGGCCAGCCGGTAGCCGGTGCCGCGCTCGGTCACGATCAGCACCGGCCGGGACTGGTCCGGCTCCATCTTCAGCCGCAGGCGGCGGATCTGCACGTCCACCGTGCGGTCGTAGACCTCGGCCTCGTGCAGGCGTGACATCGACAGCAGCTGGTCGCGGCTCAGCGCGCGCTGCGGCGCGCGGCACAGCGCCACCAGCAGGCTGAATTCGCCGTTGGACAGCTCGACGGACTGGCCATCCGGCGCCAGCAGGCGGCGTGTGCGCAGGTTCAGTTCCCAGCCCGAGAAGCGGAAGGCGCGGCGGGTGTTGTCGCGCTCGGGCAGCGTGGCCTGCACCTGGTAGCGCCGCAGCACGGCGCGCACGCGGGCCAGCAGCTCACGCGGGCTGAAGGGCTTGGTGACGTAGTCGTCGGCGCCCAGCTCCAGGCCCATCACGCGGTCGGCTTCCTCGCTGCGGCCGGTCAGCAGCACGATGGGCACCGTGGCGCGTTCGCGCAGGCTGCGGGCCAGTTGCATGCCGTCCTCGCCGGGCAGCTTCAGGTCCAGCAGCACCAGGTCGATCGCCTCGCGGTCGAACAGCTCGAACATCTCGCGCCCCGAAGCGGCGGCGCTGACGCGCATGTCGTTGTTGCCCAGGTACTCCACCACCAGTTCGCGCACGGTGGGATCGTCGTCGACCACGAGGATGTGCGGCGCGGTGGTGCTGTTGTTCATGTCGGGCAGGGCCCGGGTGGGAATCGCCGGGTCGGGCGATCGTAGCGGATGCCCCTGCAGGACCGGGGCGCCCGACGGCGCCCCCGGAGCCCGCTCAGCGTCCGCTGCCATGCCCGTGGCCACGGCCCGATTCGTCCAGCCGTTCACTGGTGGACGCCACCCGGCCGTCGGCGCCGAAGTCGACGTCGAACAGGCTCTCGTTGTCACCGACCACGCGGTAGGTGAAGGTGGGGCCCGGCTCGTTGCGGTAGTAGACGTCCTGGGCCGG
>CBIHPZ010000056.1:0-12008 GCA_966211865.1 uncultured Aquabacterium sp. | reverse complement strand
CGATGACCACCCGCATGCCCGACTTGTCGGACTCGTCCTGGATGTGGCTGATGCCATCGATCTTCTTCTCGTGCACCAGTTCGGCGATGCGCTCGAGCAGCGTCTTCTTGTTGACCTGGTACGGGAGCTCGTCGACGATGATCGCCTGGCGCTGGCCGCGATCGATGTCCTCGAAGTGGCACTTGGCCCGCATCACCACCTTGCCGCGGCCGGTGCGGTAGCCCTCGCGCACGCCATTGATGCCGTAAATGATCCCGGCGGTGGGAAAGTCCGGCGCCGGAATGATTTCCATCACCTCCTCGAGCGTGGCCTGCGGCACCTTCAGCAGGTGCAGGCAGGCGTCGACCACTTCATTGAGGTTGTGCGGCGGGATGTTGGTGGCCATGCCCACCGCGATGCCCGCGGCGCCATTGACCAGCAGGTTCGGCAGCCGGGTCGGCAGCACCGTCGGCTCTTTCTCCGAGCCGTCGTAGTTGGGCGCGAAATCGACGGTTTCCTTGTCGATGTCGGCCAGCATTTCATGGGCGATTTTCGACAGGCGGATTTCGGTGTACCGCATGGCCGCCGCGTTGTCGCCGTCGACGGAACCAAAATTGCCCTGGCCGTCGATGAGCATGTGGCGCAAGGAGAAGTCCTGCGCCATCCGAACGATCGTGTCGTAAACGGCGGTGTCCCCATGCGGGTGGTATTTACCGATCACGTCCCCGACGATACGGGCCGACTTCTTGTAGGGCCGGTTCCAGTCGTTGTTGAGCTCGTGCATGGCGTACAGCACGCGCCGGTGCACGGGTTTCAGGCCGTCGCGGGCGTCGGGCAGCGCGCGCCCGACGATCACGCTCATCGCATAGTCGAGGTACGAACGCCGCATCTCCTCTTCGAGGCTGACGGCGAGGGTTTCCTTGGCGAACTGGGTCATTCAGCGGGCGGCCCCGGAGTGGAGGCCGGAGCTGAGGCAATGGGCGGCCACGGCGGAACGGCCCGCGCGGCGATCGATCATTCTAAGGGGCGGGCCGTTGTCGCGGCCGAACAACACCCTCCCAAGGCATCTTGCCCGGGCCCCCCAAAATGAAGGTTGCCGTGCATCGTGCTGGCACAATGGTTCGTCGGTGGTGAATGCTCGAGTCCCGAGTTTTTGCCGGCATTTCTTGCTTCCGATTTGGACGTATCGCAGGCTACTGCGGCTTTCCTCGAGAGGAGAATCATGAAGAAACTGAACAAGGTGGCGGTGCTCTTCGCTTCGGCCGCGCTGGCCGCTCCGATGGTCGCGTTCGCGCAGGCCAAGACGGTCGACAACTGGCGCGCGGCTGATAACGCCACCGTGTGGCGCAATGGCGATGGCACGCTGTGCTGGCGCAACAACTTCTGGACGCCGGCCACCGCCGCCCCGGGTTGCGATGGCGAGCTGAAGCCGCCGCCCGCACCCGCTCCTGTCGCTCCGCCGCCCCCGCCGGCCGCTGCGCCGACGCAACCGGCCCCGGCGCCCGCCGCTCCGGCTGCGCCCGCCGCCCCTGCGGCCCCGCCCGCTCCGGTCAGCGAGAAGGTCACCTTCGCCGCCGACGCCTTCTTCGACTTCGACAAGTCGGTGCTGAAGCCGGAAGCCAAGGCCAAGCTGGACGACCTGATCAGCAAGACCCAAGGCATCAACCTGGAAGTGATCATTGCCGTCGGCCACACCGACTCGATCGGCAGCGACGCCTACAACCAGAAGCTGTCGGTCAAGCGTTCGGAAGCCGTCAAGGCGTACCTGGTGAGCAAGGGCGTGGAGAAGAACCGCGTCTACACCGAAGGCAAGGGCGAGAAGCAGCCCGTGGCCGACAACAAGACCGACGAGGGCCGCGCCAAGAACCGCCGGACCGAAATCGAAGTGGTCGGCACGCGCACGAAGAAGTAAGCCTTCCGCTGCCCTTCGAGAACCCCGCCCCGGCGGGGTTTTTTGCGTCTGAACGTTGCCCTGCGTCTGGCGCGTGACGGCTTTGTCGCCAGCGACGCTGTACGCCCCGTTAGCATCACCGCACCATGATCAATGCCGATCCCCAGGAGCTTGCCAAGTTTGGCGAGCTGGCCCACCGCTGGTGGGATGCCGAAGGCGAGTTTCGCCCGCTGCACCAGATCAACCCGCTGCGGCTGGATTGGATCGACGGGCTGGCCCGCTTGTCCGGCAAGTCGGTGGTCGACGTGGGCTGTGGCGGCGGCATCCTCTCGGAATCGATGGCCCGTCGCGGCGCCGACGTGCTGGGCATCGACCTGTCGGTGAAGCCCTTGAAGGTCGCGCAGTTGCACGCGATGGAGGCGGGCATTGCAAACCTCGAGTACCGGGAGCAGTCGGCCGAGGCGCTGGCCGCCGAGCGTCCGGCGGCCTTCGACGTCGTCACCTGCATGGAGATGCTGGAGCACGTCCCCGCACCGGCCTCCGTGGTGCACGCCTGTGCCGCGCTGGTGAAGCCGGGTGGCTGGGTGTTCTTCTCGACGATCAATCGCAACGCCAAGGCCTTTGCCTTTGCGATCGTCGGTGCGGAACACGTGCTGCGGCTGCTGCCCAAGGGCACGCACGAGTACGCCAAGTTCATCCGTCCGTCCGAGCTCGCGCGCTGGGTGCGCGAGGCCGGCTTGCTCGCTCATGGCTTCCGCGGCATGGAATACAACCCGTTCACGCAGCGCTACTGGCTGAGCGATGACACCTCGGTGAACTACCTGCTGGCCTGCCAGCGACCGGCATGAACGCGCGCATGAGCCACCCCATCGACGCGGTGCTGTTCGACCTCGACGGGACGCTGATCGACAGTGCACCCGACCTGGCCGGCGCTGCCAACGACCTGCGCGCCGAGCGCGGGCTGGAAGCGCTGCCCTATGCAGCGTTGCGTCCCATGGTGGGGGCGGGCGCGCGCGGCATGGTGGGCGTGGCCTTCGGCGTGCGTCCGGGCGAGGCGGGCTTCGAGCCGTTGCGCGACGCTTTCCTGGCCCGCTATGCCGAGCGCATGCTCGAGCGCACGCGCGTTTTCGACGCCATGGAGCCGGTGCTGCAGGTGCTCTCCGCCGCCGGCGTCCCGTGGGGCATCGTCACCAACAAGGTGACCCGCTACGCCGAACCGGTCGTGCGCGGCCTGGGGCTGGACGCGCGCGCCGGCGTGCTGATCGCGGGCGACACAACCGCGCACGCCAAGCCGCACCCCGAACCACTGCTGGAAGCGGCACGCCGGCTGGGCCGCGAGGCGGGGCGCTGCGTGTACGTCGGCGACGACCTGCGCGACGTGCAGGCCGGCCGCGCCGCCGGCATGGCGACCCTGGCGGCCGGCTGGGGCTACCTGGGACAAGGCGAGCCCATCAATGGCTGGGGCGCCGATGCGGTGCTGGAGGAGCCCGCACAGCTCTTGAACTGGCTGCAACTGGCCTAAACTATGGGGTTCCGGGGCCGACCTGGCTTCGACGTGGGTGCGGAGTCGGTTCAGGGCATGCCGAGCGCCAGGGTAGCTCGTAAATCCATCTGGAAACAAAGTAACTGCGAACGATACTTCGTACGCCCTCGCCGCTTAATACCGGTGAGCCTCGCAACGGTTGGCCGATGGGCCGGGCCTGAGACCCGCAAGGGTTGATGGCTGCGAGGTTATTCACATTGGCTGGTGCCGTCCCGGGTCACTCGGGACGGAGCGAGACTCAAGTGACTGGCGGATCCGGTAGCGTGCTGCTGCGCGACCGGGGCCGCGAGACTCAAATCAGACAGCTACGCATGTAGAACTGGCCGGCGATGGCTTGCGGACGGGGGTTCGATTCCCCCCGGCTCCACCAGCGTTCCGGATGAAGGCCGACCGATGAGGTCGGCCTTTTCTTTTTCCAGGTCCCGGGCTCGAGCCCGAGGCCCCCGAAGGCCCGGGAAGACGGCCCACCTAGAATCCCGCGGCGAGCCCATGTCCCCTGGCCGCACTTTTCATGCGTTAGAGATCCTTTTGGTCATGGTCTCGTTTCCCATCTTCCTGTCGGTCGTGTTCGTGCTGCGCAACCGCGCCGGGTCCTTGCCGGCGCTGCTGGCGGAGGCCACGGGCGTGGTGTCCGCGCTGGCGAGCGACTACGAGCTGATCGTCGTCGACAACGCGTCCGAAGATGACAGCGTGCAGGTGCTGAAGCGCCTCGCCGGCGAGGGCGGCTTGCCCAACCTGCAGGTGTATGCGCTGACGAAGGCGGTGGACGCGGACACGGCTTGCTGGGCAGGCCTGGAGAACGCGCTGGGTGACTTCGTGGCGGTGGTTGACCCGTCGACCGACGACATCCGTTTTCTCGCGGAGATGCTGGACCAGGCGGCCGGTGGGGCGGACGTGGTGTTTGCCCGCAACGGGCAGAAGCCGGTGCAGCGCCTGGCCTATCGCGTGGCGTTCAGCGCCTTCAATGCCTTGTACCGCTGGTTCGGCGGCATCCACCTGTCGCGCGAGGCACCCAACTACCGTGTCCTGAGCCGGCGGGTCGTCAATTTCCTGCTGCAGCATCCCCAGCCGGCCACCAGCTACCGCCACCTGCCGGCCACGGCCGGCTTCGCACGCACGACCTTGGACTACAGCAGCCCGCCGAAGGTGGTGGAACGCAAGGCCGTGCGCGAAAGCATCGACCACGGGATGCGCCTGCTCGTCTCCAGCACCCGGGCGCCGATGCGGCTGGTGACCACGCTGTCGCTGTTCGGGGCGGTGGCCAACCTGGTCTATGCCGTCTATGTCGTGCTCGTCGGCCTGTTCAAGGCGGACGTGGCACCGGGCTGGATGAGCCTGTCGCTGCAGCAGTCGGGCATGTTCTTCCTGATCTCGCTGGTGCTGCTGGTGCTGGGCGAGTACATCCTGCAGATGGCGCGCATGACGAACGAGGGGCCGCTGTACCACGTCGGCCAGGAGTTCACCAGCGCGCGAATGACGCGGCGGGAGAAGCTCAATGTCGAGGACGGGGCGGGCGCCCGGGTCCGCGTGCCTACCGCATGAAGGAAGCGGACCGCTGCGATGCGGTGGTGATCGGCGGCGGCTTCTATGGCACGGCCATTGCCAGCTACCTGGTGAGGACGCGCGGCCTGCGGCGCGTGGCGCTGGTCGAGCGCGAGCCGGTGCTGCTGTCGCGCGCCTCCTTCCACAACCAGGCGCGGGTGCACAACGGCTACCACTACCCCCGCAGCTTCACGACGGCCTACCGCAGCCGCGTCAACCTGCCGCGCTTCGTGCGCGACTGGCCGCAGGCGGTGCGGCGCGATTTCCAGGCCCTGTATGCCATTGCGCGGCGCAATTCCAAGGTCACGGCACGGCAGTTCGAGCGCTTCTGCCGCGAGATCGGGGCGCGCCTGAAACCGGCGCCCGCGGTGCAGCAGCGTCTCTTCGAACCGCGCCTCGTGGAGCAGGTCTTCGAAGTGGAGGAGTGCGCCTTCGACGCCACGGCGCTGCGCCGCTGGGCCGAGCAATCGCTGCGCGAGGACGCGGTTGAATTGCACTTCTCGACGCGCGTCTGCGCGGTGGACCGCCGCGGCGAGGGCGGCTTGCGCGTGCGCCTGCGTCCCGTCGGGGGCGCAACCGGGTTGGGGGCCGAGCGTGTGCTGGAAAGCCGCCTCGTGGTCAACTGCACCTACAGCGGCCTGAACCAGATCGGTGGAGACTGGGCCCCCACCCACCAGCGCCTGAAGCATGAGCTGACCGAGATGGCGCTGGTCGATTGCCCGCCCGCGCTGCGCGATCTGGGCATCACGGTGATGGACGGCCCGTTCTTTTCGCTGATGCCTTTCCCGTCGCGGGGACTGCACACGCTGTCGCACGTGCGGTACACGCCGCACCTGCATTTCAGCGACGAACCGGGCATGGACCCCTACCAGCGGCTGGCGGACGCAGAGCGTGCATCGCGCTTCGACCGCATGCAGCGCGACGTGGCGCGCTACCTGCCGTCCATTGCACAGGCGCGGCAGGTCGATTCGCTCTTCGAGGTCAAGACGGTGCTGGTGAAGAACGAAGGCGACGACGGTCGCCCCATCCTGTTCGAGCGGCACGAGGCCTTGCCGGGCTGCTATTCGGTGCTCGGCGGCAAGATCGACAACATCTACGATGCGCTGGAACGGCTGGATGCCGAGCGCTTCGACGTTTGGGACTGGAAGGATTCCTGATGGCCAATGCCCTGATCGGCGCGAGCGGCTTCGTCGGCAGCACGCTGCTGCGGCAAACCCGCTTCGATGCGCTGTACCGCTCGACCAACATCGCCGAGATCGACGGCCAATGCTTCGACACGGTGGTCTGCGCCGCGGCGCCGGCGCAGAAGTGGATCGCCAACCGCGAGCCGGAGGCCGACCGCCGGAACATCGACGCCCTGATTGCCCACCTGGACACGCTGCAGTGCCGGCGCTTCGTGCTCGTGAGCACGGTGGACGTGTTCCGTGAGCCGCTGGGCGTGGACGAGGACAGTGCGGTCGACGAAGCGGACCTGCATCCCTATGGCTTGCACCGCCGCTTGCTGGAGCGCTTTTGCGCACAGCGCTTCGAACGCTGCCTGGTCGTGCGGCTGCCCGGCCTGGTGGGCCCCGGGCTGCGCAAGAACGCCATCTTCGATTTCCTGAACGACAACAACCTGCATGCGATCGATGCGCGTGGCGTGTTCCAGTTCTACCCGATGGTGAACCTGTGGGCCGACCTGCAGCGGGCGCTGGAGGGCGGCCTGTCGCTGCTGCACCTGGCCGGCGAGCCGGTCAGCGTGGCGGATGTCGCGCGCGAAGGCTTTGGCCGTTCCTTCGACCACCAACTGGCCAGCCCGCCGGTGCGCTACGACCTGCGCAGCCGGCATGCCGCGCTGTTCGGCGGCCAGGGCGTGTATGCCTACAGCCGGCGCGAAACGATGCTGGCCATCCGCGCCTACGCCCAGTCCGAGCCGCGGACCTTGCCGGCCGCGGGAGGCGCACGATGAGGATCGCGGTCTCGAACATCGCGTGGGATCCGGCGGAGGATGGCGCGGTGGCCGCGCTCCTTCGGCGTTATGGCGTTGATGCGGTCGACCTCGCCCCGGGCAAGTACTTTCCGCAGCCGGCGGCGGCGACGGACGCCGAGATCGCCGCCGTTCGCCGCCGCTGGGCGGACGAGGGCATCGGCATCACGGGCATGCAGGCGCTGCTCTTCGGCACCAACGGCCTGAACCTTTTCGGCCCGCCCGCGGTGCAGCAGGCGATGCTGGCGCACCTGCAGGCGGTGTGCCGCATTGCGGCCGGCCTGGGCGGGCCCGGCCAGGCGCCGCGCCTGACCTTCGGCTCGCCGAAGAACCGCGACCGCAGCGGCCTGGACGATGCGGCGGCCGAAGCGGCCGCGGTGTCCTTCTTCCGCCGGCTGGGCGATGTCGCGCAGGCGGCTGGCGTGGTGGTCTGCCTGGAGCCGAATCCCGAACGCTACGGCGCCAACTTCATGCTGACGCATGCCGAGGCCGCCCACGTGGTGTCGGCCGTGGCGCACCCGGCCGTGCGGCTGCAGCTGGACACGGGCGCGCTGACCATCCAGAACGAGCCCGCAGCCGAGGTGCTGGATCGCCATGCGGCGCTGGTGGGCCACGTCCACCTCAGCGAGCCCGACCTGGTGCCACTCGGCGATGGCAGCACCGACCATGCCGCTGCGGCTGCGGCGCTGCGGCGGGCGCTTCCCCAGGCGGTGCTCAGCATCGAGATGCTGGCGACGCGCGAGGAGCCGCACCTGGTGGCCATCGAGCGTGCGTTGCGCGTGGCGCGTGCGCACTACGGCGACGAAGCCTCTGCCGCCGGGGCAGCGTGATGAAGTGGCTGATCCTGTTGCTCGGCATCGCCGCCAATGCCAGCGCCAGCGTGCTGGTCAAGTTCGCGATGCTGCCGCCGCGCCGGTTCCCGTCCCTGTCGGATCCCGGCGCGGCACTTGCCAACTGGCCGTTCTGGCTCGGGCTGGCGCTCTATGGCGCGGCCTTCCTGCTGTATGCGGCCGCCTTGGCACGCCTGCCGCTGAACGTCGCCCACCCGATCCTCACGTCGGGCGCCGTGGCCGCGGTGGCTGCGCTGTCGGTGCTGGTCTTCCGCGAGTCGTTCCACTGGACCACGGGCGCCGGCATCGTGCTGGTGGTGGCCGGTGTCGTGCTGCTGACGGCGAAGGTGGGTTGAGATGACGGTGACTTTTCCGGCCGACTGGCAGGTGCCGGCCTTCGATGTGCCGCTGTGGCAGGGCCGGCGGCAGGCGCATTGCGTCGTCGTGCCGGTGATCAACGAAGGCGAACGCATTCGCCGCCTGCTGCAGCGCATGGCAGCCCTGCGCATCGCCGCCCTGGCCGACATCGTGCTGGTCGATGGCGGCAGCACCGACGGGTCGCTGGCGCTGGACACCTTGCGCGCGGCCGGCGTGTGCGGCCTGCTGGTCAAGACCGGCCCCGGCCGCCTCAGCGCGCAGCTGCGCTGCGCCTATGCCTTCGCCCTGCAGCAGGGCTACGAGGGCATCGTCACGATCGACGGCAACGACAAGGACGATCCCGACGCCATTCCGCGCTTCATCGCGGCGCTGCGGGACGGCGTCGATTTCGTGCAGGCCTCGCGCTACATCGCGGGTGGCGTGGCCGAGAACACGCCCGCTTCGCGCGACTTCGCCATCCGCTTCGTCCACGCGCCGCTGCTCAGCTGGTCATCGGGCTTTCGCTGGACCGACACCACGCAGGGCTTCCGCGCCTACAGCCGGCGCCTGCTGCTGGACCCGCGCGTGGCGCCGTTCCGCGACGTCTTCGGCGGCTACGAGCTGCTGGCCTACCTGTCCCACCGGGCGCCCAAGCTCGGCTTCCGCTGCCTGGAGCTGCCGACCGCCCGCCGTTATCCGCCGGGCGAGGTGCCGACCAAGATCAGCAGCGTGCGCGGCAACTGGCAGGTGATGCAGGTGCTGTTGAAGGCCTGCCGCGGCGGCTACGACCCGGGACGGGCTTGAAGGCTGCGGCAGGCGGCGGGCGGCACGGTGCGCGGCGGGTGAGTGTGGCTAACATCGGCCGACCGCCCCGCCTCCACTGCCGCGCATGACCGCACACGCTCCGCGTCACCGTCCCGCCGCCGCGCCTGCCGCCCCCGCCGCTTCGCCGGCACGGCCTGCCGCGACGCCCCGCGGCCGCCTGGATTGGAGCCAGCTGCTGGACTGGCTGGGCCAGGACGGCTGGGTGTCCGCGGCGGATGCCGAGCGGGTGCAGAAGCGCTTCGGCGCCGGCAACTCCAGCCTGCCACCGCTGGTGCGGCTGGGGCGCGCCGGCCTGCAGCGCGGCCAGCGGCCGCTGGACACCGAGGCGCTGACCGAGTGGCTGGCCGGCCGGGCGCAGAAGCCGTACCTGCGCATCGACCCGCTCAAGGTCGACGTCGGCCGCGTGGCGGACGTGATGAGTGCGCAGTACGCCGAGATGCGCAAGGTGCTGCCGGTCAACGTCGGCGTCACCGAGGTGACCATCGCCACCAGCGAGCCCTGGGACACGGCCTGGGTGGCGGAGATCGAGTCGCACGCGCGCAAGCGGGTCAAGCTGGTCGTCGCCAACCCCGAGGACATTGCGCGTTACACGACCGAGTTCTACACGCTGGCCAAGTCGGTGCGGCAGGCGCAGAAGACGGGTGAGGCCTCGACCACCGCCAGCTTCGAGCAGCTGGTGGAGCTGGGCAAGACCAACAAGCAGCTGGACGCCAACGACCAGGGCGTCGTGCAGGTGGTGGACTGGCTGTGGCAGTACGCCTTCGACCAGCGCGCCAGCGACATCCACCTGGAACCGCGGCGGGAGATGGGCGCCATCCGCTTCCGCATCGACGGCGTGCTGCACACGGTCTACCAGGTGCCGCAGACGGTGATGAGCGCGATGACCGCGCGCATCAAGCTGCTGGGCCGCATGGACGTGGTGGAGCGCCGCCGGCCGCAGGACGGCCGCATCAAGACCAAGCGCCCGGACACGCCGGAGGGCCCCGGCGGCGAGGTGGAGATGCGCCTGTCCACGCTGCCCACCGCCTTCGGCGAGAAGATGGTGATGCGGGTCTTCGACCCCGAGACGGTGGTGAAGAGCGTGGAGGCGCTGGGCTTCTCGTCGCACGATGGCGAGCGCTGGCAGGGTCTGACGTCACGCGCGCACGGCATCATCCTGGTGACGGGCCCCACCGGCAGTGGCAAGACCACCACGCTCTATTCCACGCTGAAGGCGCTGGCGACCGACGAGGTCAACGTCTGCACCGTGGAAGACCCGATCGAGATGATCGAGCCCGCCTTCAACCAGACGCAGGTGCAGCCGGCGCTGGACATGGGCTTCGCGGAAGGGCTGCGGGCGCTGATGCGCCAGGACCCGGACATCATCATGGTCGGCGAGATCCGCGACCTGGCCACCGCCGAGATGGCCATCCAGGCCGCGCTCACCGGCCACCTGGTCTTCAGCACCTTGCACACGAATGACTCGGCCTCGGCCATCACCCGCCTGGCCGACCTGGGCGTGCCCACCTACCTCATCACCGCCACGGTGATCGGCGTGCTGGCGCAGCGCCTGGCGCGCACCTTGTGCCCCGCCTGCAAGGTGCGCGACGAGAGCCTGGACCGCACCGGCATCGACGAACTGGCCAAGCCCTGGCGCCTGACGGGCGGGGTGCGGCCCTACAAGCCGGTGGGTTGCCTGGAATGCCGCCACACCGGCTACCGCGGCCGCGTCGGCCTGTACGAGCTGCTTCTGGTGGGCGACGAAGCACGGCGCGCCATCCACCCCACGCTGGACACCGCCGCCCTGCGCAAGCACGCGGTGAAGGAAGGCATGCGGCCGCTGCGCCTGTCCGGGGCCATGAAGGTGGCCGAGGGCATGACCACGGTGGACGAGGTGCTGCGCTCCACGCCGGGCTGGAACGACAGCTGACCGACGGTCACGGGTCGTCACCGCGGGGCCGCTGGCAGCGGGCCGGTGCTTACCTTGCCTTACGTGGAAACCACACCAGTGGGCCAGGGGGCGCTCCCTAGAATTCCGCTGCACCGGGGTTCTCCCGAGGAGACACAAGTGAAGATCAAGAGCCAGAAGGACTTCTGGTCGGGGTTGATGTTCGTCGTCGTTGGCATCGTCTTTGCCTGGGGCGCCACGAACTACAGCTTCGGCGTTGCCGCCCGTCCAGGTCCGGGTTATTTCCCGTTCGGCCTGGGCATCCTGCTCGCCATCCTCGGCGGGTTCATCCTGTTCGAATCTCTGGTCGTCGAGACCGAAGACGGCGAACCCATCGGCCCCTGGGCCTGGAAGCCGCTGATCATCATCACCTTCGCCGTGGCGGTGTTTGGTTACGCGCTGCCGCACCTGGGCATGGTCATTGCGCTTCCGCTCCTCATCATCATGACCAGCCTGGCCGGCGATGAATTCCACTGGAAGGACGTGCTGATCAACTGCATCGTCCTGACCGTCGGCTCCTGGCTCATCTTCATCAAGGGCCTGAGCCTGGTGATCCCGGTGCTGCCTTCCTTCCTGTCGACCACCTGAAGGCGAGACCACCATGGAACTCCTGACTAACCTGGCGCTCGGCTTCGGCGTCGCCTTCACGGTCCAGAACCTGCTGTACGCCCTGGGCGGTTGCATTCTCGGCACCCTCATCGGCGTGCTGCCGGGGCTGGGGCCGGTGGCCACCATCGCCATGCTGCTGCCGTCGATCTACGCGCTCGACGCCACGCCGGCGCTGATCATGCTGGCCGGCATCTACTACGGTGCGCAGTACGGTGGCTCCACCACCGCGATCCTGATCAACGTGCCGGGCGAGTCGAGCTCGGTGGTCACCGCGATCGACGGCTACGCGATGGCGCGGCAAGGCCGCGCCGGTCCGGCGCTGGCGGCCGCGGGCCTGGGCTCGTTCTTCGCGGGCTGCGTGGGCACCATCGTCATCGCGGCCTTCGCGCCGCCGCTGACCGAGCTGGCCTTCAAGTTCGGCCCGGCCGAGTACTTCTCGCTGATGGTGCTGGGCCTGGTGGGCGCCGTGGTGCTCGCCTCGGGTTCGCTGGTCAAGGCGATCGCGATGATCATCCTCGGCCTGCTGATGGGCCAGATCA